>PLJN01000174.1:5141-5284 GCA_003140235.1 Acidobacteriaceae bacterium | reverse complement strand
ATCGAGTTCGGCGGCGTGCAGAAGACAAAAGAAGACGTCCGCGAACAACGCTGGACGCACACGGGCAGCGTGCTGCTTCAGGACACTCGCTACGCGTTCCGCATGTTTCGCAAGAGTCCCGGATTCACGGCCATTGCCGTGCT
>PLJN01000174.1:822-5125 GCA_003140235.1 Acidobacteriaceae bacterium | reverse complement strand
GTGAGTCATCCTGAAGAACTGGTGATGCTGCGCTGGCATGCGCGTCACCAGCCCAAGCTGCACAGCCACAGCTCCCATGGCGATTGCGCGCAAAAACGCCAGGGCGATGATGGATACGGCTGTTCTCTTTCTTTGCCATTCTTGAATGAGGTGCGGTCGCAGAGCAATCTTTTTTCCGGCATCGCGGCGTTTTCCGGCGCCCCCCGGCTGGACCTGAGCGGCAACGGCGCGGCTACCATCGTGAACAACGCCCAACNNAACTGGTTTCCGGCGATTTCTTTGCGACCCTCGGCGTCAAAACCGTGGTCGGTCGCGCCTTCGGCCACAGCGACGACACGTCCACGGCAGAACCGTCGGTCATGCTGAGTTACGGATACTGGAAGAGCGCTTTTGGCGGATCGCCCGACGCCGTGGGCCGGACCATACGGCTCAACGGCCTGCCTTTCATAATCATTGGAGTGGCCGAGCGGGGTTTCAGCGGTCCGACACCCGGCAGACACTACGATCTGTGGCTACCACTCTCAGCAAGGCCACGATTGTCTCAGCGCTGGACCCCAAAAGATGACGATGCAGGTTCGTGGTGGCTGGTGATTGTGGGCCGCCGCAAGCCCGGTGTGTCGGCAAAGCAGACTGAAGCGGCGGTGAGCCTTCTTTTCCGCAATGAAACTCTTCATGGCGAAAAACCCTTCTTTGCGCCCGCTGATGAGCCGGGCATCAACGCAGTACCGGCCCAGGAAGGTCTGGAGGGTGGACGAACGCGAGTTTTGCAACCTCTTTATATCCTGATGCTGGCGGTTGCACTGGTGCTGTTGATTGCTTGCGCCAATATCGCCGGCCTGCTACTGGCGCGCGCCGCCGGACGAAGCCGTGAAATCGCCGTGCGTCTGGTGCTTGGCGCCAAGCGTGCGCGGCTCGTTTCCCAACTTCTGGTCGAGAGCTTTCTGCTGTCCTTCATGGGCGGCGCGCTTGGTCTGCTGCTCGCACTTTGGAGTGCGCGAGGACTCATGGTGCTGGCAAACAACGACGGGGCATTCACTCCGCATCTGGACTGGCGCGTGCTGGCCTTTACCGCCGCAACCGCGATTCTCACCGGACTGTTCTTTAGTCTGATTCCGGCCTTCCGCAGTCTGCGCGTGGACCTTACACCGGCCCTCAAGGCGGGCGCCGGAACTTCCGCGGCAACAGCTTCCGGGACGAAATGGTACAGCCTGGGAAATATATTAGTCGTGGCGCAGGTATCGTTGGCAGTTGTAGCTCTGGTCACCGCGGGACTGCTGGTACGCACGCTCAGCAATCTCAAGAATGTAACGATCGGGTTTGACACGAATAATGTTCTGATCTTCGGCCTCGAACCCTCACTGGCAGGCTATAAGGGCCCGCAAGTAGACACACTCAATCGTGACTTGCAGGAACAATTTGCCGCTCTTCCCGGTGTGCAGTCCGTCAGCTATTCGGCAGTCGCTCTGCTGACCGGCAGCGAAATAGGCACGGACATCCATTTGCCGGGAACACCGGAAAACGAGCGGCCCGGCTGTGACTACATGCCAGTGGGTCCCAGGTTTTTTCAAACCATGGTAATTCCATTGCGAGAAGGCAGTGATTTTACTGCGGCCGACTTTGCCGCCGCTGCCGCGCGTTCTGCCCGCGCTCTGAATGCTCCATCTGATCCCGCGGCGGCTCCGGCCTCCGTGATCGTGAACGAAACTTTCGTCCGGGTTTTCTTCCCTCACACAAATCCGCTGGGACGACACATTGAAGAGATCCTGCCCGACGACCCCAAAAATCCGCGCGGACCAGGCTGGGAGATCATCGGTGTGGCCGGCGATACAAAATACGACAGCCTGCGTCGCAAAATCGTCCCCATCATGTATATGGCCAATGCCGGCAATGCGTTTTTTGCCGTCAGGACGGCGGGCGATCCGTTACAACTAGTGCCCGCTATCCGGGACATGGTCAATCGCAAGGACAGCAATCTCGCCATGTTCCGTATTGCGACCGAGTCGCAGCAAATTGACAATCAGGTTTCCGTTGAGCAACTCATCGCGCGTCTGGCGACGTTCTTTGGATTGCTCGCCCTGGTGCTGGCCTGTATCGGGCTCTATGGTTTGCTTTCTTATGAAGTCACGCGGCGGACGCGCGAGATCGGCATTCGCATGGCCATCGGCGCGCAACGCAGCAACGTGATCCGCCTGGTAGTGGTGCAAGGGATTGTACTCGCCGCTGTAGGAGCGGTCGTCGGCATCTCGGCATCACTCGGCGTGAACCGCCTCCTGAAAACAGCGCTCTATGGAGTAACTCCAGGCGATCCCGTCACGCTTGCCTTCTGCGCGGGCGTGCTACTGGTGGTGGCCCTGGCCGCGTGTTATCTTCCGGCGCGGCGCGCCACAAAAGTTGATCCTTTGGTGGCGCTGCGGTACGAGTGAGTTTGGGAGACCGGTCGTCATGTTGAAAGCATTGGTAACATTTTGCTCAAGAAAGCAAGTAAAGATTCCCAGCCTACGCTTACTAACCTGCTTAATTCATCAGGGCTGAGATTTTAGCCGATGCAGGGCATGGTGTGGTGGTGGGCGGGTGGGGAGAGAGCACTCGATGTAGTTTTGCGATGTGCGGATAGCCATGAGGGACTGCGGAAAGATTTTGGGGCACGGCTCCGCAGTGACGGCTGAGCGCGAGAGAGGTTGGCAGACAGAGTGTTTGGATTAGCTGCTGTTGATGGCGTGCGCGGCGGATTGAAACAGGTCCTGCCAGGGCCAGCCGGTGGCCAGATGGATGTGGATACAGCGCGCGGTCTGACGGATGCGCGCGCCGATTTTGAACAGGCGAGCGCGCAGGGTTTCGATCTGAGCCGATCGCCAAGGTTGAGGCAACTGCAGACGGAACAGGTTGACCAGGTTGTAGGCGGCTGCGTGCAGGAGCAAGCGGAAGGCGTTGGCCAGGAAGCGGTGGCAGCTTAGCCGGTCGGCGCGGAAGCCATTCTTGAACTCTTCGATGCGGTTCTCGCATTCGCCACGATCGTTGTAAAAAGCAAAGACCTGGGAAGCGCGGCCGGGACAGCTAGTAATGAGGAAGCGTAGATTGGTTCCGGCGGCGGTGTGCTCGGCCTTGAAGCAGATGCGGCGCTGATGGGGCCAACTACCGGCACGATGGCGGAAGCTGGAAAAGCTGCGCTGGGGGAGCTGGGTGCGGCGATAGCGCTGTTTTAACTGCTTCTGTAGCGGTTCCGCGCGGCGCTGGAAGACGCAGTTGGCGGGGATGCCCAGAGCGTACTGCAGGCCGAAGAACTCACAGAACTCATAGAGCAGAGGCAGAGCAAAACCGGCGTCGCCACGCAGCTTGATCGGCACGTCGGGGAAGGCGGCCTGCAAACGCGGCACCAGGCGCAGCAGCATGGGCACGATGCGGGCGTGGCTGGAAGCATGGCCCGGACGTAAGCGCGCCGCCAGCAGGCATCCGGTGTGACGCTCGAAGATCAGCATGGGGTGATACATGTGCTGGCCGTAAGCGCCGTTGAAGAAGCTGAGTTGCTGCTGGCCGTGGGTGGGATCGTCGGTGGAGTCGATGTCCAGCAGGATCTGGCCGCGCTGGCGGACCTGCTGGCCGCAGAGAGCGATGAACTGTTCCAGCAGCCTGTCGTGTAAGCGCACCAGATCGCGACCCGCGGGAGCGTTTTCCCAGCGGCTGAGCGTGGGTTGTGAACCCAGGGCATCGCCCAGCTTCTGATCGGCGATGATTTGCAACAGCGGATCGCTCCAGCATGCGGCGCAGTCGCGAGTCAGATGATGGCGCTCATCGAAAGCGCGCAGCGGCAGCAGACCGGCATCGCTGGTGATCTGGCCGCCGGAAAAATCAGCCCGAATGAGGTGATGGCGGTGGAACGAGAAGGTCAGTTGTGGTACAACATTTTGTATCAAGCGATGGATGCTCCGAAAGAGGATGCTGGGTGGTCAAGACCCAGTGTTCATTACCCTTTTAGAGCATCCTTTCTTCTTTGACTACCAAAATCAGTGAATAATCCAGGCTAAGCCACTGCACCACCCTATTTACTTTCAATTCCCACATTGGTACAATCATTCTTTTGAAGTTCCCAAAAAGGTACTGCGAAAATGCCTTTGAATATGATAGCTTGACTGAAATACCCCCAAGACTAGAAGTCAGACCTCCGAGCCAGGCGGGTCAAGTTAGCTGCTAACTACGCACGGAGGTGTAGAGGAATGAGATCGGTAAAGCCCTGTCTGGTACTTCTGGCAATCATTCTGTTAGGAAGCATTTCAGCTATGGCACAACAGCCGCCGAACCTGGAGAA
>PLJN01000174.1:0-707 GCA_003140235.1 Acidobacteriaceae bacterium | reverse complement strand
GGCCCGGGCACCGGCGGGGTGACCATGCAGGCGCTGGGCTATACGATCCAGGACACATCCGGCGCCACGCATCAAATGTCTCCGGTTGCCGGCACGGAAGACCCTACGACGGAGGCCACCAAGTTTGATTCCATTGATACCACCGGGTATCACCTGGAGATGAGCAACCCTGACGGCTTTGGGATCATGACCACGGCCACGGTGACCGACCGTCACGGCAAGCAGTACGTAGGCGTTTTCATTACCAACGTTGGTTGCACGCGCATGGGCACCAACCATCTTCCGCCCGCTCGCATGGACGGGGGAGCCATTCAGCCTTTGATCGACGATGCGCCCTTCGGCGACCAGTATTGTCCCCAGACCGCATACGCCCAGGGGGTGACGGACAGCAATGGCAACAGCATTCAATTTTCCGTTCCCAGCGCTTCCGATCCCAACACTTCCAACGTGGGTGTGGACACGCTAGGCAGGACGCCTCCTCCCCTCATGACTGGGGCCATCACGACTGATTACAGTGGATGCACGGGCAGCCGTCCCATTGTTTCCGCCTTGTTGTCGTCCTACAACGCTCCCGACGGCAGTACGCAGACGATCAAGTCCTGCTATGCCAACATTGCCCTGCAAACCGCCTTCAATAAGCCGGGGATCGCGGAAATCCAGAACAGTGATCTGGCGCAACAACCAGTCTGGCAGATTGTGACCATTGT
>PLJN01000026.1 GCA_003140235.1 Acidobacteriaceae bacterium | reverse complement strand
ATAGGCTTGTGCCATCACATTGTCGTCGCAGAGTCTTCCGCCAGATTCACCTTATCCCAATTACGTTTCTTAGGCTATAGCTTTCGAGGAACCGCTCTAGACCCCTCTAAACTCGAGATGAATTGAAGGCAGCAGCCAGCAAGCCCTCTAAAATTGGCACCAAATGATGGCAAGTCCTATGAACGCCTGTAATCTCGCGGAGAATTGAGAGCTATGCCCCTCAAGTCCTTTAGAAATTGGGATCAATTGGGATCGACCCCTCTGAACCTCACTAGATATTGGGATAAACGGGGGGAGGGGGTAGGGGATCGCCGAGATCGCCGTCATCGCGCGTGATCGCCGTGATCGGGGGGCCGGATGTCCAGGGGCTGAGTGCTGAATGCTCAAGACTGGGTACTAAAGGACTCAGTGCCCACCTGAGTACGTCTATTGCCCCTCGCAAGTGGCTGTGTTATCAACTAAGTAACGCTATCAAGGAGAGCCGGATGAAGGTTGTTGTGCTTTGCGGAGGTCTGGGCACTCGTCTGCGGGAAGAGACCGAGTTCCGGCCCAAGCCCATGGTGGAGATTGGCGGTCGGCCGATTCTTTGGCACATCATGAAGATGTACGCTCATGCCGGATACCGCGACTTTGTGCTCTGCCTGGGTTACCGCGGCAACATGATCAAGGAGTATTTCCTGAATTATGAAGCCATGAACAGCGATTTCACCATTTCGCTGGGCCGCGACTCTCGCGTTGCATATAACAACGAGCATGGCGAGCAGGATTTCAAAGTCACGCTGGCGGATACCGGACTTTCCACCATGACCGGCGGACGCGTCTCGCGGATTGAGAAGTATGTTGACGACGATAATTTTCTGCTGACCTACGGCGACGGCCTGAGCGACATTGATCTCGGCAAGTTGATCAAGTTTCACAAGAGCCACGGCAAGATTGCCACGGTGAGCGCGGTGGTCCCGAGTTCGCGCTTCGGCATTGTGGACACCGGAGCCGACGGCCGCGTACTGAAATTTGTGGAGAAGCCGAAAAGCGAGAGCCGCATAAACGCAGGGTTCTTTGTGTTTCGCCGCGATATTTTCAAATATCTGGGTGGCGACGACTGTATTCTGGAGCGTGAGCCTCTCGAACGTCTCGCGGCCGACGGTCAACTGATGGCCTACGAACACAACAGTTTTTTCTACGCCATGGACACGTACCGTGAATACGAATACTTGAACGACCTGTGGAACAAGAACCAGGCGCCATGGAAGGTGTGGTAACGAGCAATGTCGAATAACTTTTGGCGGGACAAGTCAGTCCTGGTCACGGGCGCAAGCGGTCTTCTTGGCGGATGGCTGACCAAGCGTCTGCTGGCCGAGGGAGCCTCAGTCACGGCCCTGGTGCGCGATTGGGTTCCACAGTCGGAAATTGTTCGTGCGGGGATTCTGGAACGCGTGAACGTTGTGCGCGGAGATGTGATCGACCAGGAATTCCTGGAGCGCGCGCTGGGCGAGTATGAAGTCCAAACGGTATTTCATCTTGCCGCGCAAACGGTTGTCGGGATTGCTAACGTAAATCCGGCTTCGACGTTCGAAAGCAACGTCCGCGGAACATGGTGTCTGCTCGAAGCGTGCCGCCGGTCGCCGCGCGTGCAGGCCATCGTCACGGCGTCTTCCGACAAGGCTTATGGCGCGCAGCCAGTGCTTCCCTACTCAGAGGACATGCCACTGCAAGGCCGCCATCCTTACGACGTCAGCAAGTCTTGCGCCGACTTGATTGCGCAGTCGTACGCCAACACTTTCAATCTGCCAGTAGCCATCACGCGTTGCGGAAATTTCTATGGAGGCGGCGACCTCAACTGGAACCGCATTGTTCCCGGAACGATCCGCTCGGTGCTGCGCGACGAGCGGCCCGTGGTGCGATCGGACGGAAAATACGTACGCGATTATCTTTACGTGGAAGACGGCAGCGCGGCCTACATGCTGCTGGCGGAAGCGTTGACGAAAGACCCTTCGTTGCGCGGCTCCGCGTTTAACTTTTCGACGGAAACCCCGGTGACGGTACTCGAACTGGTTGAACAAATCCTGGGAGCTATGGGTTCCACTTTAGAGCCGGTCGTCCGCAACGAAGCCACCAACGAAATCCGCGAACAGTTCCTGAGCGCCAAACTCGCTCGCGAGCGGCTGAAGTGGAAACCACAATTCACGCTGCACACCGGCCTGAAACACACCATCGCCTGGTATGAGGAGCTTTTGAAGTAGTGGACAGAGCAGGTGAGTTGCGTGCCCAGATTCTGGAACTAGTCGCGGAATATTTTGGCGAGGCCTTTCCCGCTACCGCGTTTGTTCCGGGAGTTACGCCTGTTCCGGTTGCGGGACGCGTGTTTGACCAGACAGAGTTGCAGTCGCTCACCGACTCCGCTCTTGATTTCTGGCTCACAGCAGGCCGCTTCGCCGAGCAGTTCGAACGCGAGTTCGCGCGCTTTATCGGCGTACGTTGCGCCACGCTGGTCAACTCTGGATCATCGGCGAACCTGCTTGCGTTGTCAGCCCTGACGTCGCCGCGTATCGGTGAACGACATTTGAAGTCCGGTGACGAGATCATCACCGTTGCTGCCGGTTTTCCGACGACTGTCAACCCAATCATCCAAAACGGACTTGTGCCGGTATTCGTGGACATACAACTCCCGACGTATGACATTGATCCCAGCCAGCTCGAATTGGCGCTCTCGGACAAGACGCGCGGCATCATGCTGGCACATACGCTGGGCAACCCGTTTGATCTCGATGCGGTCGTTGCTTTTGCGCAGAAGTACGATCTATGGCTTATTGAAGATTGCTGTGACGCTGTGGGATCAACCTATCGCGACCAGAAAGTTGGCACGTTTGGCGACCTCGCGACCACCAGCTTTTATCCCGCGCACCACATCACCATGGGAGAAGGCGGCTGCGTGCTCACCGCCAAGCCAATCCTGCAAACGCAAGTGGATTCGTTCCGCGACTGGGGACGCGACTGCTGGTGTGAACCCGGCAAAGCCAACACCTGCGGCACACGCTTCAGCGGGCAGCACGGATCGCTTCCCTACGGCTACGACCACAAATACACGTACGCCCACATTGGCTACAACATGAAAGCCACGGACATGCAGGCGGCCATCGGCGTTGCTCAGTTGAAAAAGCTACCAGTATTTATTGAGGCGCGTAAACGCAACTTCCAAACATTGAAGGCCGGCCTGGCTGACGTGCAGGAATTCTTTGGACTGCCCGAAGCCACGCCGCACTCTGATCCCAGTTGGTTCGGATTCCCGCTGCTGGTAAGGCCTGAAGCGCCGTTTACGCGCAATGAATTTGTGCAGTTTCTGGAAGACAGAAAGATCGCCACGCGCCTGCTCTTCGGCGGCAACCTGACGCGGCAGCCCGCTTACAAAGACGTGCAGTATCGCGCCATCGGGCCGCTGCCGAACAGCGATTTGGTGATGAACCAGTTGCTGTGGATTGGCGTTTATCCGGGACTCACACAGCCCATGCTCGATTACATGCTCGAAAGCATTCACGACGCGGCTAAAACTCTGCGGGCGCACGCGTCTCCAGCAACTACCAAGAGCTAGATTGCCAGCGAACCCATGAACACTAAGCTTACGAAGCCGCTACCGAAAGAAGATCTTGCCCATGTACTGCAATACGCGGGACCGGACATGGAACAACTGCGTGGCGCGCGATTGTTTGTGACTGGCGGAACGGGCTTTTTCGGCAAGTGGCTTCTGACAACATTTCAGCATGCCAACCAGGAATTGCACCTCGGCGCAACCATGACAGTCTTGACTCGCGATCCAGCACGATTTCGCAGCGAGTCCCCGCATTTAGCTGACGATTCGGCATTCACGTTCCATGCCGGTGACATACGGACGTTCAACTTCCCTGCCGGCAAATTCAGCCACGTGATTCACGGAGCATCCGGCCCGGGCAGCGGGCCGCTGGAGATGTTTGCCACCATTGTGGACGGTTCACGACGTACTCTGGAATTTGCGGCGGGGTCTGGCGTCAAACGGCTATTGTTCTTGAGTTCAGGAGCGGTCTATGGTCCGCAGCCGTCAGTTTTGACGCATATTCCTGAGAGCTATCTCGGTGCGCCCGATCCGCTGCAAACAGCTTCCGCCTACGGTGAAAGCAAGAGGGCGGCAGAACATTTGTGCTGTGCATCTTCCGCCATCCATGGTTTCGAGTCTACGATCGCCCGCTGCTTCGCTTTCGCCGGTCCGCACCTGCCGCTGGACGGGCATTTCGCCATTGGAAATTTTATGGCCGATGCGCTCGCCGGCCGTCCGATTTCGGTTCAGGGAGACGGAACGGCTTATCGGTCTTACCTGTTCGCTGCTGATCTCGCGGTATGGTTGTGGGCGCTGTTGGTACGCGGCGAAAATGGGCGCGCCTACAACGTCGGGTCGAACAAAGACCTGACCATCGCCGAATTGGCAAACCTGGTAGCGGAAGCAGCGCGACCGAAATCGAAAGTCCTGATCGCCAAGGCGCCTCGTCTGGGAGCGGAACCAAATCGCTACGTTCCCTCGATTGACCGGGCGCGAAAAGAGTTGGGACTCGAGGTACGCATCACGCTTCAGGAAGGAATCAGGCAGGCGCTACAGTGGCTGCGGTGAACTTACGAATGTTCAATGAAGTAGAAACTGATCATGTGGCACACCGCCATGTGGCTGTCTTCAATGCGGCCCATGTGGGGTTCGGCGACTCGAATCAGCAACTCGGCCATGGGGCCAAGCCGGCCGCCATCACGACCCGCAAGTGCGATCGTCCGGCAGCCGATGGAGTTGGCATATTCGGCGGCCCGCAGAATATTGGGCGAATTGCCCGAGCCGCTGATCATCAGCACGACGTCGCCGGCTTTGGCAAAGTTTTTGAGTTGCTCGGAAAAGATGTGTTCAAAGTCCAAATCGTTGGAGTATGCCGTGATCGTAGGCAGCGAATCAGTCAGGGCCATGATGCGAAATCGGGAAGCGCGTTGAAAACTCGCGCCTTTTACCATGTCGCTGACAAAGTGCGACGCCGTGGCTGCACTGCCGCCGTTGCCGCAGACAAAGATGGTCCGGCCGTTGGCGCGGGCGCCGGCCAGAATCTCAATGGCCTGGCAAACGTTACCAAGGTCAATAGTGTCCAGGGCCTGCTGGAGGGTATTCTTGTACCTTGCCGCGAATTCATGCGGGTCGGTGCGTTTTGGCATCGTGCGTGGGCTGGCCATAAGCGTTAACAATGATATAACACGCCGGGCTGTGTCTGGCGTGGCAGCTGCTCACAGCAACTTGGGGTACGATAGCAGAGACTGTCAGGACAAGACGAAAATCGAGGAGCTGGTTCACAAACAATTATGTTTGATTTGCATAACAGGAACATCCTTATCACTGGCGGAACGGGCTCGTTCGGCAAAAAATGCGCGGAAGCACTTCGTCGCGAGTACAGTCCACAGCGGCTGATCATCTTCAGCCGGGACGAGCTCAAGCAACACGAAATGCGGGCCGGCGGATTCGACGATCCATGCTTCCGCTACTTCATCGGTGACGTTCGCGACGTGGACCGCTTGCGCCGCGCCATGGTCGGCGTGGACGTGGTGATTCACGCGGCAGCCCTGAAACAGGTGCCGGCCTGCGAATACAACCCCATCGAAGCCATCAAAACCAACGTGGACGGCGCCACAAACGTCATCGAGGCCGCGCTCGATAATCGCGTGCAGCGCGTACTGGCTCTCAGCACGGACAAAGCTGTTAATCCCGTGAATCTTTATGGCGCCACTAAGTTGGTGGCCGAGAAACTTTTTGTTCAGGCAAATTCTTATCGTGGCGGCGATCCGATTCGTTTCGCGTCCGTGCGTTACGGCAACGTAGTCGGCAGCCGGGGCAGTGTGATCCCGCTGTTTATCGAACAGCGCAAGACCGGCAAGATCACCGTGACTGATCCGCAGATGACTCGTTTCTGGATCACTCTCGACCAGGGTGTGCGCTTCGTACTCAGCGCGATTGAGCGCATGGACGGCGGCGAAGTTTTTGTCCCCAAGATTCCCAGTATGAAAGTCATCGACCTGGCCAAAGCCATGGCCCCGGATTGCAAAATAGACGAGATCGGTATTCGCCCGGGCGAGAAGCTCCACGAGGTCCTGGTGTCGGAAGACGAAGCGCGGCACACCATCGAGCTGGACGATAGCTACCTGATTACTCCGGTGCATCCGTGGTGGAAAGGACAAACCGTTCCCGCCGGACACCCGCTTCCTGCAAACTTTCGCTACACCAGCGACAACAACACCGAGTGGCTGGACCTCGGGCAGTTGCGCGCGCTGATTGGCGAAGACAATTCTCCGGCCAAGGGCAAGGCCCGCACCTAGGACACGAGCGATCTCATGCTGCTATCGGATTACGTAATTGAGTTCCTGGTCAAAAAGGACATCCCGGACATATTCCTGGTGTCCGGCGGCGGCATCATGTACCTGCTGGACTCAGCGGGCAGGAACCCGAACATACGTTATTACTGCAACTACCACGAGCAGGCCTGCGCGATTGCAGCGGAAGGCTATGCGCGGGTGACCAACGGAGTGGGCGCTTGTCTGGTGACGACCGGTCCCGGCGCGGCCAACGCCATCTCTGCGCTGCCCGCCGCCTGGGTGGATTCAATTCCCATGCTGGTGATTACCGGCCAGGTAAAGCAGGAACTGATTGCCGACTACACTAAAATCCGCCAGATCGGCCCACAGGAAGCCAATACCGTGGGCATGGCAACGCCGGTAACCAAATACGCAAAGTGCGTGCGTGATCCCCAGACGATCCGTTACGAACTGGAGTACGCATACGCACAGGCGACTACGGGCCGTCCCGGACCGGTGCTTCTGGAAATTCCGGTTGACGTGCAGGGCGCGCAGATCGATCCCGACACGCTGAAGGGTTACACGCCTCCCGCGCCGCTCAAGACGCACGATCAATTGGTTGCTGAGGTGGCGGAAGTACTGGCCGCGATTCGCCAAGCCAAGCGTCCTATATTGGTTTGCGGCAACGGTGTCCATCGCGCAAACGCGGGGGGCCTTTTGCGCTCAGTCCTCGAGAAATTGCAGATTCCCATAGCACTGCCTATCACCGCGAAAGATGTTCTTGAAGAAGACCACCCGATGAACATCGGCCTGTTTGGCACAGCCGGACAGCGGCGCGCAAACTTCGCCGTCCAGAACAGTGATTGCATGGTGGCAATTGGCGCCGGTCTCAATTGCCAGAAAGTCGGCTTCAACATCGCAGGGTTCGCGCCCAACGCAAAGAAAATTATCGTAGATATCGACGACGCGCAGTTGAAGTATCAACTCGTTCGTCCCGACAGCGCCGTGCAGGCGGACGCCGCGGATTTTCTCCGCGAAATGCTGGCCCAGGTGGAACGCGCTCCTTACGCGGCGGCCCCTGTCTGGCTTGCGGCTTGTGATAAGTGGAAGGCGCGCTATCCGCTGATCGTCGACGAATATTTTACTGACCCGGACCACGTGAACAGTTATGTTTTTTATGACCGTCTGGGGCATGCCGTTGTTGCCGACGACGTTCTGGTGACCGGAGACGCTCTGGATGTGGCCAGTCTCTTTCAATCGTACCGCGTCAAAAAGGGCCAGCGCACCGTAACCAGCGGATGGGGTGCGATGGGTTGGTGCCTGCCTCTCGCCGTGGGCGCGTGCGTTGGGCACGGAAAGACCCGGACCATTTGCGTCACCGGCGATGGGAGTTTCCAATTCAACTCACAGGAACTCATGACCATCAGCCACTACCGGCTTCCGATCAAGGTCTTTATCTTTAACAACAAGGGCTATTCCAATATCCGCGGCACACAGGACAGTTTTTTTGAACACCGATACGTCGGCGCTGATCCCGCCTCGGGCGTAAGTAATCCTGATTACGTCCACCTGGCGGCGGCTTATGGATTCGGGTATTCACACATTGAAAACAACGGCGGCCTGGACAAAGGCATTGCCGAAGCGCTGAAGGGTGAAGGCCCTGCTCTGTGCGAGGTGAACATTTCGCCCGAGCAACGGATCTTCCCTAAGGCTTCCGCGTTTCGCAGGCCCGATGGGACATTTGAATCGCGCCCGCTGGAAGACATGGCGCCCTTTCTTCCCCGCGAAGAAGTTTGGGAAAATATGCACATGTTCGATGAAAAGAGCTAACGGCCGAGTCTGTAATCATTACTGATTTTTCGAGGAGCCATTGAAACTGCTGAGCGTCGTCACCGGTTGTTACAACGAAGAGGAGAACGTCCGCGAACTCTACGAGCGCGTTAAGCGCGTGTTCACGGAAGAGTTGAAGGACTACGACTTCGAAATGATCCTGATTGACAACAGCTCGAAAGACAAAACAGTCGAGGTGCTCCGCGAAATCTGCCGCGAGGACAAGCGCGTCAAGGTGATCGTCAACAATCGCAACTTTGGACACATCCGCTCCGGATACCATGCGATCTTTCAGGCCACCGGAGACGCCATCATCGCCATGGCGTCCGATCTCCAGGACCCGCCGGAAATGATCCCGCAATTTGTGCGCAAGTGGGAGGAGGGCTACAAGATTGCTCTTGCCCAAAAAACCGATAGCGAAGAGTCGCCAATCTTTTTTTTGATCCGCAAGACCTATTACAACATTGCGAACAGACTGTCAGAGATCCCCTTGGTCAAGAATGTCACGGGCTTCGGTATTTACGACCGTTGCGTGATTGAAGACATTCGCAAGATAAACGATCCGTACCCCTATTTCCGTGGATTGATCTGCGATCTTGGTTATGAGCAGGCTCTTATCCCGTTTAACCAGCCGGCCCGGAAACGCGGCTTCACCAAGAACAATTTCTACACACTCTATGACCTGGCAATGCTCGGCATTACGAATCACTCCAAGGTGCCACTGCGACTGGCCACTTTCAGCGGATTCTGCATAAGCGCATTCAGTTTTCTGGTGGGTTTGGTGTATCTGGTTTACAAGCTGTTGTTCTGGTCGCAGTTTCAGGCGGGCACTGCACCGGTCGTGATCGGTTTGTTTTTCTTTGGCGCGGTGCAGTTGTTTTTCATTGGCATAATTGGCGAATATATTGGCGCCATTCACACCCAAGTGCTGCGCCGTCCTCCGGTGATAGAGAAGGAACGGATCAACTTCGATTAGCTTTGGAAATGAAATCCTTGCATAGGCCGTGAACTATCCATCTAGAGGAATTTTCCAGTGATCCAAGTCAATCAATGCGTCATTTGCGACCGTCCGATATCGAGACAAAGAACCGCATTGGTAGCTCCATTCATCGCGGAACGGATATGGAACCGAAAAGCCTTTAACGTCCAGCTTGTTCAGTGCGCTCATTGTGGTTTCGCGTTCTTCAACCCGCGGCTGGAGGAGACAGAGGAAAGCAGCCTCTATGAGGGATACCGCGATGCGAAGTACCAGAAAATGCGGTTCCAACACGAGCCCTGGTACACAGAGAGTCTGAATCAACAACTCAGTGCAGAAACAGAGATGCTCGACCATCGCCGTCGTATGCTGGCCTCCGCCATTGCCGAGTATGTTTCCAGCAAGCAGATAAAAAACGTATTGGACTTCGGGGGCGACCAAGGCCAGTTAATTCAGGAACTGGATGTTCCGAATAAGTATGTATTCGATATCTCAGGCACAAAATCGCGCGAAGGCGTCGTCCCCCTGAGAAGCCTTGCGGAATGCTCATCGTACTCTTGGGACCTGATCGTGTGCAGCCATGTGCTGGAACATATCGCCTTTCCCAAACAGATTTTGTCGCAAATCACGCAGATCGCCCGTCCGGGCACGGTCCTGTTTCTTGAGGTTCCTCATGAATCGCCGTTTTTTTTGAGCACCATCGCCAAGCGTGTCGCGCAAATGCTTGTTCTTTGTGCCACGCGCATGCGCGATGCGATTTCGGTAGTCCGGCCCAGCGCCCTCTATCTTATGCATGAGCACATTAATTTTTTCGCTTCTAAATCTCTTGCGGCCCTTGTTGAATCGATGGGCTTCGATGTGGTGAAATCGGGACAGTATCGCACAGCTGCGTCGATCCTGTTGCGGAGCAACTGCGTCTGGTGTATCGCCAAACTGCGAGGAACGCCGAAATCATGAACCGCGTACCCTTTGGTGTCTGCCTGCTTAATCTCCACGGACGGTGCGGTCTTGATATCTCGATAAGGTGTCGGCGCATAGGTAAAGTCGCCGGTGTTTAGCGCTTCACAGTTTGCCCTTGCACCACTGTCGCCGAGACTCGGCGCCTTGGTTTTCCAATGGCGAAATTCCCCCCGGATACGCCAGGCGATGTTCAATGACCGGCCTATTGCCCCGGCAGAGCACGTAAAGTGGCTTTCGCGCGTGCTACATGACGAAAGCGTACGATACCGGGTCTTATTTCTTGACAGTGTTCCAGTTGCGCTGGTGTACTTTACTGACATTGATCAGGCGCGGGAGCGTTGCAAATGGGGATTTTATCTGGGAACGGAAGGTCTCCCGAGAGGCACAGGCAGTGCTCTCGGGTATTATGGCCTCAGCTATGCATTTGCCGAACTTCCATTCGTTCAGGAAATTGTGGGTGAGGTCTTGGGCACGAACCTTCGCAGCGTAACGCTGCATGAGCGGCTCGGGTTTGTCGAAATCGGCGTCATGGAGGCAACCAGAAACGACAGGTCTGAACAAATTGTCTCCTTTGCCCTATCGAGAGCTGCATGGACAAAGGCCAAGCGTTCGGTGGCAGAGAGGTTATTTGACTAAACAAGCTCAAGAACGGCGATACGTGATTGCCGCGCATCACGCCTGGTATCAGCCATTGGGCCCCGAGCTGGAGCGCATAACGGGATGCCAATTCATTTCCGTAACGCAACGTGAAAACCTGACCACGGCGTTGCTGGATGAGATCAGGCCGCGCTACGTATTCTTGCCCCACTGGTCGTTCATGGTGCCGAAGGAGATCTTTCAACAGTACGAATGTGTCATCTTCCATATGACGGACCTGCCTTTTGGCAGAGGGGGCAGTCCGTTACAGAATCTAATTTCTCGCGGGATCTATGAGACTAAGATATGTGCCCTGCAATGCGAGGCTGATCTCGATGCTGGTCCGGTATACCTGCGACGTCCTCTCTCTTTGCTCGGCAGCGCCGAGGAAATATATCTTCGCGCCGCAAATCTGATCCAGGAGATGATCCTGGAAATCGTAAAGGATGAACCGACGCCAATACCCCAGGACGGCGAAGCAACCTACTTCAAACGTCGCACACCTGAGCAAAGCAATGTAAGTGAAACGCTGGAGCTGGTCGAAATATTCGATGCGATTCGGATGTTGGACGCCGAAGACTATCCTTCCGCTTTTCTCGAGACCAAGCACCTCCGGTTTGAGTTCCAAAGAGCGTCTCTCAAAAGCGATGCGGTTCTTGCAGACGTACGCATCACGAGGAAAAAGACTGATGAAACGTAGAGTTTTGGTGTGTGCCGCACATCCAGACGATGAAGTGCTCGGGTGCGGGGGTGCCATGGCCCGGCATGTATCGGATGGAGACCATGTCGCGGTCGTCATTTTCGCAGAAGGCTTCACCAGCCGGCAAGCGAGCCGGGATCGAGGAGCAGCTACGGAGGAACTCGGCCTGTTGCGCCGGTCTGCCATGACTGCCAATGAAATCCTGGGCGTGACGGATGTTGCGTTGTATGATTTTCCCGACAACCGCATGGACAGCATGGATATGCTCGATGTGGTTAAGGCAGTGGAATTTCACGTCGAGAGAGTACGTCCGGATACCGTCTATGCTCACTCCGCCACTGATGTAAATATAGACCATCGCACTTTGCACGAAGCGGTCATCGCGGCCACGCGCCCTATGCCGGGAAACCAGATCAAACATCTCTTGTTTTTCGAGGTACCGTCGAGTACGGAATGGCAGACTCCGGGTTCAGCACCCTCTTTTTTGCCGAATTGGTACGTAGACGTGACCGGAACGCTCGATCTAAAGCTAAAGGCATTGCAGGCATACGACAGCGAAATGCGCTGTTGGCCTCATCCTCGATCCATTCGCAACGTGGAATATCTGGCGCGCGTGCGAGGAGCAACCGTGGGTGTTGAAGCTGCGGAGGCATTCATGCTTGGCCGGGCAATTTACCGACAGGAAGAAGTGTCTTGATCAAGTCGCCAATTCCTTATGGGCATCAATGCATCGACCAGAGCGATGTTGACGCCGTGGTCGAAGCCCTGCAATCCGATTGGCTCACGCAAGGGCCAGCCGTTGAGCGTTTCGAACAAAGCATGGCGAAATACTGCGGCGCAGAGCATGCAGTGGCAATTTGCAATGCTACGGCGGCCTTGCATCTGGCATGCCGCGCCTTAGAGGTCGGTCCCGGCGATGTCGTGTGGACGTCTCCCAACACTTTTGTGGCTTCCGCTAATTGCGCGCTATATTGCGGCGCTTCGGTGGACTTTGTGGACATAGAGCCTGACACGTTCAATATGTCCCCGGAGTTGCTGGCGACGAAGCTGGAATCGGCTGCGAAACAGGGACGGCTGCCTAAGGTTGTAATTCCCGTCCACTTTGGCGGCCAGCCTTGTCGCATGGACGAAATCTCCGCGCTGGCAAAACGCTACGGCTTTCGTGTTGTGGAAGATGCTTCCCACGCAGTCGGCGCTGACTACCACGGATCAAAGATCGGCTCCTGCTCGCATTCGGATATTGCCGTTTTCAGCTTTCATCCCGTAAAGATCATGACCACGGGCGAAGGCGGAATGGCGATGACCAACGATCCTGAATTGGCCCGGCGTCTACGATTGTTCCGGAGCCACGGCATTACTCGTGATCCCAAGTACATGGAAGATGAAACCGAAGGCGGATGGTACTACCAGCAAATCGAGCTTGGCTTCAACTACCGCATGACGGACATACAAGCCGCTCTCGGCGCGAGCCAGTTGACCAAGGTAAACCAATTCGTTGCTCGCCGACGGCAACTCGCCCGCCAGTATGATGCCGCGTTTCGCGGCATGCTTCTTCAGCCGGCCCGTCTGGCAGACGGATGTAACTCGGCCTTTCATTTATATGTCATCCGGGTGGCGATCGAGAAGATCTCGCACACGCGCCGTGAAGTTTACGATCGTCTGCGCGAAGCCGGGATCGGCGTAAATGTTCATTACATTCCCGTGCACACGCAGCCTTATTACCGTCGTCTTGGATTTAAGCGCAATGATTTCCCCAATGCCGTTCACTATTACGAGGGCGCCATCAGCTTGCCGATGTTCTACGGCCTGACCGACGAGCAGCAGCAATTCATCGTCGGAGCTGTAGCAGAGGCCTTGCAATGAGGTCGCGCTGGCGGGTCCCGAACTGATGGACATTGTGTTCAGGGTAGATGCCTCAACCCAGGTGGGGACCGGCCATCTGATGCGCTGCCTGACACTGGCGGCCCTGCTGAGAAATTCGCAAGCGGCCGTCTCGTTCTTATGCCGGGAATTACCCGCAAATGTGAAAGCTTTAGTGAGCCATCAATACCCTCTGCGCAGTTTGCCTGCAGGTCCATTTCTCGCCGAGGAGGACGCTGCTCAGTCCATTTCTTTAATCTCTGGCAGCCATCATCCAGACTGGCTGGTGATTGACGGTTATGATTTTGGACTCGATTGGGAATCTGCCATCAGGACTCATGTCAAAAGAATTTTTGTGATCGACGATCTGGCGAACCGCAGTCATGACTGTGACGTTCTGCTCGATCAGAATCTGTGCTCGAATTACCTGACGCGCTACGATCACCTGGTCCCGTCCCATGCCCGCAAACTGCTGGGGCCGCAGTACGCTCTGCTCCGCCCTGAATTCTATGAGGAGCGCCGCCGGTTGCGAACGCGCGATGGCGAGATCAGACGTATCCTGATCGGCTTTGGCGGGGGCGACGCCACCGACGAGACCACCAAAGCGCTGGACGCTATGTTGCTGCTGGACCGGCCCGACATACAGTTGGACGTGATATGCGGACCAGCCAACCCGCACGCTGAGGCTGTCCGCAACCGCTGCGCGTTGTTGCCAAACGCTCGCTTTCACCAGAACGCCGCCAATATGGCGGAGCTGATGGCTGCGGCAGATCTGGCTATCGGTGCAGGCGGCACGAGTACATGGGAGCGCTGCCTGCTCGGTCTTCCGGCCATAACGCTGGTAGTCGCTGAAAACCAACGGCCTGTCTGCGAAGCCATGGACTCTGCCGGCGCCGTCATCAACCTGGGTTGGCATACAGCTGTGACTGCTCAAGATATTGCGCGTGCCGTAAAACGACTGCTAAACAGTCCCGAGCGAGTTCGTCGAATGGGAGACGCTGCGTCCGGTATCATGGGCCAGTACGGAACTGAGGGGCGGGACGAGTTATTGCAAACCATGCTGCACGCCTAGGAGTCAGGTACAAATGGACGGTATACGAATTGGAGACCGCAAGATCGGGCTGGGCCACAAGCCTTTTGTTATTGCGGAGATGTCCGGGAACCACAATCAATCTCTGGACCGGGCCCTGGAGATCGTCGACGCTGCGGCCAAGGCCGGCGCGCACGCGCTCAAAATCCAAACGTACACTGCCGAAACCATGACCCTGGATGTGGACCACGGAGAATTCTTCATTTCCGACCCCGGCAGCCTGTGGAAGGGCAAGTCTCTGTTCGCTCTCTACCAGGAAGCCTGCACGCCCTGGGAATGGCACAAACCAATATTCCAACGCTGCCGCGAATTGGGGCTGATCGCGTTCAGCACGCCGTTCGATGCATCGTCGATAGACTTTCTCGAATCGCTCGGCGCACCTTGTTACAAAATTGCTTCGTTCGAAAATAACTGGCCCGATCTTATTCGCAAAGTCGCTTCCACGGGGAAGCCCGTAATCATCTCGACCGGCATGGCCAGTCTTCCCGAGCTTGAGGAGGCCGTCAGCGCTGCCCGTGAGTCCGGTTGCAAAGAGCTGGCGTTGCTCAAGTGCACAAGTTCCTATCCCTCCACGCCCGAGAACACGAATCTACGCACGATTCCCGACTTGCGCCGGTTATTCGGCTGCGAAGTAGGTTTATCGGACCACACGGGCGGCGTGGGCGCAGCAGTGGCCAGCATCGCGCTCGGGGCCACGATCATTGAGAAGCACTTCACTCTCAGCCGTGCGGATGGCGGAGTGGACTCTGCATTTTCTCTTGAACCCGAAGAGATGCGAATGCTCGTGATTGAAACCGAGCGCGCGTGGCAGTCCCTGGGTAACGTTTTTTACGGCCCAACCGAGTCAGAAAAGAAATCCCTGGTATTCCGCAGGTCGCTCTACATTTCCTGCGATCTGGAACCCGGCGATGTGCTGACGAAGGACAATGTTCGCGTGATCCGACCCGGGCTGGGATTGCCTCCGCGCGATCTCGACCGTGTGCTGGGGAAGAAACTGAACCGAAAAGTCAAAAAAGGGACGCCAGTGACCTGGGAAATCATTGGTTGAACGCTGGCGCCGCAATCAGGCAGGCGTGCGAAACGAAAACTTCTTGTGACCCACGAAGCTGTAGATTACTCCGAGTCCGGTGAGCAGGGCACCGGCTATGTAAGGAGCTTGCCGGTCATATCGCGTCGTGTGCCGGATCGCCAGTACCACGAGCGGAAGCAATATCAGATTCAGCAGGATGCTGCTGCCGTACACGGCCACGCAGCGCAACCATTCCCGCATGTAGTTTCCCTTGGTCTTAAACACGAACCACTTGTAGAGCAAAAATGCCTGCGTGATGCTTAGCGGGCTCGATAAGGCGGAAGCCAGAATGTAGCCGTGCTTCATGTGCGGATCCAGGAGCGCAGTGAACGCGGCAAAGGCTCCGTATCCAAACAGCGTGTTCCACATGCCCACGACCAGATAGCGCCCGAACTGGCCGGGAGGAATGTGGCTGAGAATAGCGGAAACGCCGGGAAGCTGCTGGAACCATTTCATCATTGCGGGAGTTGGCTGCCGTGGCAGCGCGGTTTGCGGACCAAATCTCCTTATTCCCAGCCGGTTAGGTGCGTGCAGGGCGAACAGCAATTATAACCGTCCTCGGGCCCTCCCATTGACTAGCCAGATACCTGAACAAACCGGGTATTGTCCCCGTTTCATACCTGTTTTATAGTTCCTTCAGGGTTCCGGCCCCGGAGGAATGACGACTGATGAAACAATCCTGCATTCTCGCTTTTGCCTTGATCGCACTCAGCCTGACGAGTCTCGCCCAACATCCCTGGCCCGCGGACACGGCCAAGCCGTCGCCAGCGACCAGAAGCGTCACGACCGCCCAACTGCAAGACCCGTCCGACATGAGAGATCCGGACAGACCGGACAGAATGGAAACCGGCTACAAGCCGCAACTCACGCTACCCGTGGGTACGGCCATCCACATGAAGCTGGAGACGCCTCTCTACACGGCCAGCAACAAGGCTGGCGACGCCTTCGAAGGGCGCGTGACCGAAGACGTCCGGATGGGCGACAAGATCGTAATTCCCGTTGGCTCGGCCCTTCACGGCGAAGTGATTCGCGTCGCCGAGCCGCGTCGGATCAAAGGCAAGCCGATGATCCAGATCAAGCCACAATCCATCACCATGCCCAACGGCGAACGTTACACCATCAACGCCGTTGTAGTCGACACCAATAAGGTCAACGGCACGGACGTTGACTCCGAAGGACGCATCACCGGAAAAACCCGCACCACACGCGACAATATTGAACTGGCTGGTGGCACGGGAATTGGCGCGGTCGTGGGCGGCGTAGTCGATGGCGGCAAAGGGGTGCTGATTGGCGCGACCATCGGCGCCGGGGCCGCTATGGTCCACTGGCTTACCAAGCACAATCAAACATCTCTTCCGGCTGGGTCTGAACTAATCTTTGAATTGAGCCGGCCTGTGGTGATCACTACGAATCCGCGGTAAACCAGAGTTCGATTTAAAGAAAACCGGAGGCCATGCCTCCGGTTTTCTTTTTACGGCTTGGCATAAGCAAGGCTGGCCAGTTCGTCTTCCGGCATCACGTACAGTTCGAGTGATCCCTCCTGCGGCAGCACGTCCAGCGGCAACTGATCGCGCCACAGCGAGAACCTAATACGCAGCAACGCTCCCGGAGAAGCTCCGATCAGGTCCAGCGGGACCTGGCATTCAAAGATGGACTCCATGCTGGCACGGACGTGGTCTGCGGCCTGCACTGGTTCCGTGCCGCCGTCCTCCCGGAGTGCCCAGCTAACAAGCTGCCCCTTGGAAACTTCGGCTTCCAGTCGATGCGTTCGAACTGGCCCGTTGTCGACCGCGGACTCAATTGCCAGGAGCAGCCGGCTACCAGCATCCGGCCATTCATCGGGGCGCTGGGTAAAATCGACGCGGCAATAAAGATTCGTCTCGTCAATGCCAGCGTAGATCGTGTCCAGAAGATGGACTTTGCCGTGCATCGCGGACGAGCGCCGGTCAGCGACATGGGCCGCAGCGCCCAGCCAATCGAAGTAGCCAAGGTCCTTGCCATCAATCTGCGGCCGTATGTACCCAGTCTGCGGAGTGAAGTACGGCTGGGCGTGAGTTCCGGAAATTGGCTGCGACAACGCCTGCGGCGGGATCGCGCCCAGCGCATGGTAGACGTTGGAAAGATGCTTCCGGTAAAGCTCGTCAAACTCGCGATCATTGGCCGAGTGGTGCTCCGGACCGTACCACCAGTTCCAGTCACTGCCTTCGGCAATCAACAATTCTTCTTTCGCTAAGGCGCGCTGCTCGGGCGATGCTTTGGCCGCATTTTTAACAAAGAAATCGTGTGCCGCAGAGAGATGGTCCCAGGCCAGATTGTCCTCTGGTGCACCAATCCAGACATCGAAATTGGCGTTGATCCACGAACCGGGAACAATCGAACTCAGCTTCTCGCGAACGGGCTCACGCTCGATCGCTTCCGAGACGGTCAGCGGCTCAAAAGAGGCGTCGCTGAGAACAGCGTCATAAAGACGCCGCAGGAATTCACGCCCGGATTGAGGGTAATATTCCCAGGCATTTTCACCGTCAAGGATCACCGAGACAATAGGTGTTTGTCCTTTGTTAACAATCGGTTCAGCTGATTGTTTTATCCGATGGATGAAGTCGTGGGCGGCCTCTTTGGCCGGCACTCCAGAGTAAACAAACCCGATCAGGTCGGAGAGCGAATGGTCGCGAAAGACCATGTTCATGGCCGCCGTTCCCTGTTGCCATTCGAATACCTGGTAGAGCTTTTCGCCGCTCTCCCCAGTCAGATTACCTCTGCCATCCCGCTGGAGCGCGAGGCCCAACGAACGGGCCAGGACACCTTCGTCGGTAGCTACCCACCGCACGCCCAGGTCGTGGGCAATCGTCAGCACTTCGTCGGATACGCTGCCTTCCGAAGGCCACATGCCTTGAGGACGCACACCAAACGCCTGCTGGTGCAGGTCCAGGCCACGCGAGATCTGTTCGCGAGCGTCTTCGGGGTGGCGAAACCGCTGTCGCGGCAGCGCCAACCAGTTGTGTGCCACCGCGCCAATGTCGGTGTCACAGACCAGCGGCAGAATGGGGTGGTAGTGCGGCGAAGTGGAAATCTCAATCGTGCCGCGCTGGGCGGCGGAGGCATAAGCGGGAAGCACCTTGGTCAAACATTCTCGTTGCTTAGAGATGATCAGCCGCTGGTCGTCTAACGAATACGCGCGGCCTTTGCGAATCAACTCGCGAACATCGGGATCGTCAAGAAAGAATTCATCCAGCCAGGCAATTTGTGAGAGCACTTGCAGGTCGGTGATGTCAACGGTGCTCAAAATATTGACGTCTGGCACGACGCCTGTATCTCCT
>PLJN01000139.1:11327-11496 GCA_003140235.1 Acidobacteriaceae bacterium | reverse complement strand
GAAGAGATCCATCGTTTTGTTTCTCCTGAATCTAAGACTGGCAAACCCCTTTAACCACAGAGCACACGGAGGAGCACAGAGAGAGGAAGGAAAGACCCAGTGACAGCCCCGATTTCTTTCCTTCCCGCGACGATCTTGATGAACCGGCGTGCGGCAGGGGCTGAAGCCC
>PLJN01000139.1:0-11243 GCA_003140235.1 Acidobacteriaceae bacterium | reverse complement strand
TTGCGCTCTTTGCGTCCTTTGCGGTGAAAGGGCCTGGCTAATGACTTAACTTATACAATAAGATTATCTTATGATACAAGAATAATTATAAATTTGACTTATTCGCCATCCGCGCTGAACATTGAAGGTTCACAGCTGGAGGCGACGCCCCATGGACCCAACCAACCGCACGCAGATCACTATTTTCGACACGACCTTGCGTGATGGCGAACAGGCTCCTGGCTGCAGCATGGGGACCAAGGACAAGCTTCGCCTGGCGCGGCAGCTTGACCAGTTGGGCGTGGACATTATTGAGGCCGGGTTTCCTATTGCTTCTGACGAAGAGTTCCGGGCGGTGCGCCGGATCGCCGCGGAGGTGCAGCGGCCTGTGATTGCCGGCCTGTCTCGCGCGAACCGGCAGGACATCGAACGGGCGTGGGGCGCTTTGGATGGGGCAAAGCGCCCGCGCATTCACACTTTTCTTGCCACGTCCGACCTGCATCTGCAATGCAAGCTTAAGATGACGCGCGAGCAGGCGCTGGCCCAGGTTGGTGACGCCGTGAGTTACGCACGCACCTTGTGCGACGACGTGGAGTTTTCTCCGGAAGACGCCACGCGCTCGGACATTGATTATCTGTGCAAGGTGTTGGACGTCGCCGTTGCCGCTGGCGCTGCTGTGCTCAATATTCCGGACACCGTCGGTTACGCTATCCCCGAAGAATTTGCGGGAATGATCCGGACGATTCGCCAGCGCGTGAAGGGAATCGAGAACGTGACGATTTCCGTCCACTGCCACAACGATCTGGGGATGGCTGTGGCCAACACTCTGGCTGCTTTGGGCGCGGGAGCGCGGCAGGTGGAATGTACTGTGAATGGCATTGGTGAGCGCGCTGGGAACGCTTCACTCGAAGAGATTGTGATGCTGCTGTCGGTGCGTCAGGCGCAGTTGCCTTACCAGACCGCGGTCCGTACGACGGAGATCTATCACACCAGTTGCATGCTGGCGGAGATCATTGGATTTGGTCCGCAGCCTAACAAAGCGATTGTGGGCCGCAACGCGTTTGCGCACGAGGCCGGCATTCATCAGCATGGCGTGATCAGCAATCCTTTGTGCTACGAAATTATGACGCCGGAGTCCGTGGGCGTTTCCGGAAACGATCTGGTCCTCGGCAAGCACTCTGGACGCCACGCGCTGGGTAAACGACTGGCGGAGCTTGGCTACTCAGCGAGCGTTCCGGAACTGGAATCTCTTTACGGTCAGCTGATGAGTCTGGCGGAAAACAAGAAGCGCATCTACGATCAGGACTTGCTTTCGATGGCGTCTTCATTGTCGCGGAGAGAGACGGCACGGGCCGCGAGCTAACTTCTGAAATCGAACCGCTGAGGACGCAGAGGTCGCAGAGAAAAGTTGATCTGTTTCTCAGATAGATGCCTTTCCCTTGCACTGACGGAAAAACAAGATTATGGCGAAGTCAACACATGGAACACTGCATGGCAGCGAGCCGTCGCTGCAACCGGAACTAAGGTTTTCGCACAACCGTTTTAAGCTGACGATTCTTCCCGGCGATGGCGTTGGTCCGGAAGTCTGCCGTGAGGCACTGCGCGTATTAAAGACGCTGGGCACTTTTTACAATACCGACTTTCAGATTCAAGAAAAGTTGATTGGCGGAGCGGCCATCAAAGCGACTGGATCTCCGTTGCCGGAAGAGACTGTGCAAGCTTGTCTCGAGAGCGACGCCGTCCTGCTCGGCGCCGTGGGCGCCCCGGAGTACGATCATCTGCCTGGTCCGAAAAAGCCTGAAGCCGGACTGCTCGCTATCCGGACTGCGCTGGGCGGGTTTGCCAATCTGCGTCCTGCGGCTTCTTTTCGCGCGATTGCTGACTGCTCGCCTCTGCGCAGGCAAGTCGTGGAAGGCGCGGACGTTTTGATCGTCCGAGAGCTGCTGGGCGGACTCTACTTTGGCGAGCCGCGTGGACTTACCGAAGATGGCCACTCCGCGTTCAACACCATGCGCTACTCGTCGGAGGAAGTTGAGCGCATCGCGGTGATTGCGTTTGATCTGGCACGGACACGCCGCAGGAAAGTTACATCCGTGGACAAAGCCAACGTGCTGGAAACGTCGCAACTGTGGCGCCGTACCGTTACCGAAGTTGGGCGCAGGTATCCCGACGTGAAACTCGACCACATGTACGTGGACGCATGCGCCATGCACCTGGTGACCACGCCCACGCGCTTCGATGTGATCCTCACCGAGAATTTGTTCGGCGACATTCTTTCCGACGAAGCTGCCGTCATCACCGGCTCGCTGGGCATGCTGGCTTCGGCCACCATTGGCGGTGATGTCAACCTTTACGAACCGGTCCACGGCTCGGCGCCGGACATTGCGGGCAAGGGAATTGCCAATCCGCTGGGCGCGATCGCTTCCGTGGCCATGATGTTGCGGCATTCCGCGGGCATGGCGCATGAGGCGTCCGATCTTGAGTCCGCCATTGAGCAGGTGCTGGAAAAGGGCCACCGCACTGCCGACCTTGCGGGTAGCGGCGCAAAACATGTTATCGGTACCGCAGAAATGGGCGATCTGGTTGAGCAGGCATTTTCCGCCATGCTGGAACGGCGGTTCGCTTATCATGCAGTCTGAGTCAGTGATGCCGCCACGCACTTTATTCGAGAAAATCTGGGACAGCCACCAAGTCTGCCCTGGTCCGGAAGACTCCCACATTCTTTACGTGGACCTGCATTTGGTCCATGAGGTCACGACGCCGCAGGCGTTTGAGGGGCTGCGCCTTGCTGGACGCAAAGTCCGGCGGCCCGACCTTACCGTTGCTACGCTGGACCACAACATCCCCACCACTGGCAACCGCTTCTTGATCGAAGACGCGCTGGCGCGGACGCAGGTGGAAACTCTGCGCAGCAATTGCCGTGAGTTCGGGATTGAGTTGTTCGATCTGGCATCGCCGAATCAAGGGATCGTGCATGTGATTGGTCCGGAGCTCGGGCTGACCCAGCCGGGGATGACCATCGTCTGCGGTGACAGCCACACCAGCACGCACGGCGCTTTTGGAGCGCTGGCGTTCGGGATTGGAACGTCGGAGGTCGAGCACGTTCTGGCCACGCAGTGTCTGGTGCAGCAGAAACCGAAAACCATGCTGGTACATTTTGCCGGCGCGCTTCCGCATGGAATCACTTCCAAAGACATGGTGCTCGCGCTGATTGCGCAGATCGGCACTGACGGCGCTACTGGCCACATTGTTGAGTACGCTGGAGAAGCTATTCGCGCGCTTTCCATGGAAGCGCGCATGACCATTTGCAACATGAGCATTGAAGCCGGTGCACGCGCTGGGATGATTGCCGCCGATCAAACGACTTTCGACTATTTGCGCGACCGGCGCTTTGCGCCCAAAGACCGCGACTGGAATCAAGCAGAAGAGTATTGGCGCACCCTGCAAACCGATTCCGGCGCACGCTTTGACACTACAGTCGAGATCAACGCCGCGCAGCTCGCGCCTTTTGTGACCTGGGGGACAAATCCCGGCATGGCCGCTCCGGTAACGGCCGCGGTGCCGGACCCTGATCAGGTCGCGGATGAGTCGGACCGCAACAGCATCAGCCGCGCTCTGGAATACATGGGCCTGCGTCCGCGAACGAAGATTGAAGATATTCCCGTGGACCGTGTGTTCATCGGTTCGTGCACGAATGCGCGACTCGAAGACATCCGCGCTGCTGCTCGCGTAATTCGTGGCTACAAAGTAGCGAGCCGCGTTAAGGGTATGGTGGTGCCGGGCTCGCAGCGTGTGAAACGCGAAGCTGAGAGCGAAGGCCTGGACAAGATATTTATTGCTGCCGGCTTTGAATGGCGTGAGTCTGGTTGCTCCATGTGTCTGGGGATGAACGCCGACCGGCTTAATCCTGGCGAGCGTTGTGCTTCCACCAGCAACCGAAACTTGGAAGGACGTCAGGGCGCAGGCGGACGCACTCATCTGGTCAGCCCGGCGATGGCGGCTGCCGCGGCGGTGGCCGGCCACTTTGTGGACATTCGCCAGTGGGAATATAAGGGCTAGACATGCAGAGCTTCACAATTCATACCGGAACAGCGGCGCTGCTCGAGCGCGACAGCGTGGACACGGACCAGATCATCCCGAAGCAATTCTTGAAACGGATTGAGCGCACCGGCTACGGCGATTTTCTTTTCTTTGACTGGCGCTATGATGCAGATGGCCGGCCCAATCCTGCGTTTGCTCTGAATGCTCCGCAGTATGCCGGGGCCACCGTTCTGATCGCGGGGAAGAATTTTGCTTGTGGCTCCTCTCGGGAACATGCCGTATGGGCGCTGCGTGATTACGGTTTTCGCACAGTGCTGGCTGTGTCGTTTGCTGACATTTTTGTTAACAACTGTGTACGCAACGGATTGCTGCCCGTGGTTCTATCGTCCGCGGAAATTGCTGAGCTTACGTCACGTGCGCGTCTGGCAACGCCGCTCTCACTGACCGTTGATCTTCAGCGCGGCCTGGTCTCGACCAAAGACGGCTTCAACGCTGATTTTCAGATCCAGCCATTCCGGCGCATGTGCCTTTTGGAAGGGCTCGACGAAATCGGCATGACGTTGAAGCACGAGTCCGAAATTGCCGCATATGAAGCGAGCAGGCCTTCACGGATTTCCATTTGCCGGCCGGAACTGCGCAGGCTGTAGATGGGAGCTGATTACTCGCCGGTGTGACAGCCCAAGCACCCAGCCTGGCGGGGCTGCAAGGGCTTGTCTTTTGTCCATAGATTGGCGGAGTCCGCATACAACGTGCCTTTCAGTTCCGTGCGGACGCGCTGAAACCAATACTGCGCTCTTTCGTTCTCGCCCAAGCGGGAATGGCCGTCGGCCAGCGCGAGCATAAGTTCGCCCCGGGGATGTGTTCCCAGCTTGTCGAAATATGTCTTTTGCAGTTCGTAGGTTTTCTCGAAGTCGGCGACTCCTTTTTGTGTGACATCCCGGGCCATTGCCGGGTCCGGAATGTAATGCGAACTGGTCAGCAGAACGGAGCCTCGCGGGATTCGTACGCTCACATTCTCTGGAGCGAGGGAGACTGCTTTGTCCATTTCGTCGTTACCGCGGGTCCACAGTTCCATTCCCGTTTGTGGATCACCTTTTTGAAACGCCTGGCCCGATCTGAAGTACAAGCCTGATCCGTGCCAGACCATGGCCTCAGCATCTTTCGGGTTCGAGGTAAGCGTGTCTTCGCAGATCTTCATGCCTTTGTCCAAAGCGGCGTCGTTGCCCTGGAAACCGGCGAAGAAGTAGTTGCGGACTTTCACATCAAAGCGCTGCTGGGCGACCAACACGATGGCCGCTGCCAGGACCACGCCAAATAGAATCAGCTTTTTCATGGCTCTCCTTATAACGCACTCTGTTGTATAGAGTGAAATGACAAAAAAAGTTACTTCGTCTTGTTGAACTCCGCTCCCAGCAACTTCTTCAGGTTGCGAATGTAGTTGGTGAGTGCGGTGCGTCCTGCGCTAGTGAGCCGGTAAATGCTCATCGGCTTGCGGTTCAGGAACGTTTTTTCCACGGAGATGTAGCCGGCCTGCTCCAGCTTCAGCAGATGGGCGGCAATGTTGCCGTCCGTGCTGTTGGTGCGGTCGCGGAGATACGTGAAGTCCGCTTTCTCCACGGTGCTCAGAATCGAAAGCACCGCCAGCCGCAACTGTCCGTGGACGACCTGGTCGAGTTCAGGCAGTTCAGGCATGGCGACGCGCTGCCCGCTCTCTGGCCATCAGGTACAGGCCAAATACGATCTCGCCAACGAAGATCATGGCAATCATGGTCCAGGGAACCATCTTTTCAGGACCCAACATCGCAAAGACAGCGGCCAGCCACCACACAATTCCACTTACTGCCTGAAGCGGCCAGCGCAGAATGATTCCGCTCGACAGGTTGGTCATTCCCATGAGCGCGAGAAAAACCGCACAGAACGAGCGTTCGCTGAATATTCCCGCGGGATTGCCGACGAACGCCAGCAGAGAGATGGAAACTCCAAAACTAAGCCAAATGGCCCCAAGCGAGCGAGACAGCAATGTTTCAGTCTGCTCCGTTGCTTTCTTCCTGGCAATTACCAGGCCGGTTACGATTCCGCACACCGCCATGGTGACACCCCAGGCCAGGCCGGGCTTTCCGCCTAAGTTCGCCCAGGCGATGGCCGTCAATTGGCCGGTCCCCCAAAGCGCGAAACACCATCCCCAATACTCGGTGCTCCGGCGTCCTTGCGAAACCATGCGTTCGATCAGGTCTATCCGTGCCAACAATTCCTGGTCCATTGCCGACCTCCAAGAGTTACTCTATAACACAGAGTACTCTGCGTCAACATAAATCGCCAGGCGTCCTGCCATGCGGCCCCAGGCGGTTTCAGAGGGTATACTTCTGACTTTGCCCCCAGGAGGTCCTTTGACACGCACAAAATTGTTTCTGGCTTTATTCATCTGTTTCTCTGTACTGGCGCCATGCCAGCAATCCAAATCTGCTCAGGACACGCTGGCGAACCACATCAAGGATGAACTTGGTGTTCTGGCCGACGATGCCATGCAAGGACGCGGCAGCGGCACACCCGACGAGCTACGGGCGGCAACCTATCTTGCGTCCGAGCTGCAAAAAATGGGCGTTGCCCCTGCAGGAGACAACGGCGGCTACATTCAGGATATCTCGGGCACGTTCAGGTTTCGTAGCGGTCCCAAGGAGTGGCATACGCGTAACGTGATTGCCATTCTTCCCGGCAGCGACCCCAAGTTGAAGAGTGAGGTCATTCTCCTGACCGCGCATCTCGACCACCTGGGCGTCAAGACTCCAGTGAATGGAGACGCCATCTACAACGGCGCGGACGACGACGCTTCTGGCTGCGTGGCCGTTCTGCAGCTGGCCCGGGCACTGGCCCACGGAAAGCACCCCAAGCGGACCGTAGTGTTCGCGCTGTTTGGCAGCGAAGAAACCGGTGGACAAGGGAACGCCTATTTCCTCGAGCATCCTCCCGTGCCGCTGGAGACCATCGTCGCCAACCTGGAATTTGAAAAGATCGGAAGGCCCGATGCGTANNGTAAATGATCGGAAGGCCCGATGCCGCCGTTAAGCCTGACGAACTCTGGCTCACCGGCTACGAGCGCAGCAATCTCGGACCAGAACTGGCAAAGCACGGCGCCAAACTCGTGACCGATCCGCATCCTGACCAGCAGTTTTTCCGCCGCTCGGACAACTACGCGTTAGCCAAGAAGGGAATTGTTGCCCACACCGTCTCCAGCTTCGGCCTGCACAAGGACTACCACCAGCCCAGCGACGACATGGCACACATTGATCTCAAACACATGGAGCATGCCATTGAATCAATGATCGGCCCAGTCGAGTGGCTGGCCAATGCAAATTTCAAGCCCGAATGGGTAGCAGGAAAAAAACCTTAAACCAAAACCTTTGAAACACAGAGGAAAGGAGTAAACAGAGGAGTTTGGGCTTGTCCGGTTTCTTCCTCCTCTTCTGGTCCTATGTGTTGCAGCGTTCTGAAGTTGCCGACGTTCTTAAACACATGAAGAAAGGAGTAAGCAGAGGGGATGGAACTGAATGAGATTACCGGCCAGATCATCTCTGCGGCCTTGAAAGTACACACTGCGATCGGGCCGGGATTGCTCGAGAGTGTTTATCAAACCTGTTTGCAGCACGAGCTCGAGAAGGCTGGACTAGTGGTGCGCCGAGAGGTAGCGCTTCCAATTCTGTATGACGACTTGCGGATTGACGGGAAATTCAAAATTGACATGCTGGTTGAAGATTGTGTGGTCGTGGAACTTAAGTGCGCTGATCCCATTTTGCCCATCCACAAAGCACAGCTGTTGACCTACTTACGTCTTGCGGACAAGCCCTTAGGTCTGTTGCTCAACTTCAAAGTGCTCATATGCGGGGGGGAATAAACCGCATCCTGAATAACAAACACTCACGCTGGAGAACAGCCGAACCAAGCTGACTATCGGTCCAGAAGGAATTCAATGGGAGAAATGGAACCCACTATCTCACTCCTCTGTTTCCTCCGTTCCTCTGTGTTTCAAAGGTTTTTTTCGCAGCCCCGCTACAGCACCGGCGAATCATTTCCCATCATTTGTTTCCGGATCAGCTTGATCGGCGGAAAGCCGTACTGCAGGAAATCATTGTGAAATCCTTCGAGCGTGAATTTGTCGCCTAATTTCTTTTTGTAGTCGGCGCGGAGCTTCAGGATCTCCAGTTTACCCAGCGTGTAATAAAGATACGTGGGGTCGGACGTTCCGCGCTTGGTTTCGCGCATGCCGTTCATGTGCGACTGGTAGCCTTCTTTTTCGAAGAAGTCCACACCCTGGTCGAACGTCATTTTGCCGGTGTGCATCTGTATGCCGACGATGAAGCGCGCGTTCCGCAGTAGCGCGTCCTGAAGCTGGCCGAGGCGCAGTTTGAGAAACGCGATGTCGTGGTCTTTGTCTGTGTTGGGCGTGCGGCCGTAGCCTTCGTCGAGCATCATTTGTTCGCTGTAATGGGCCCAGCCTTCCGCGTTGGAACTGCATCCCAGGAGCTTGCGGACTTTAGATGGTGCATACGGCACCCAAAGAAACTGTATGTAGTGGCCCGGATAAACCTCGTGCACGGCCGTCGAGATGATGGTTCCGCGATTGAATCCCGCCATATGCTCTTCGACTTCTTCTTGGCTCCATGTAGGCTCAGGCAGCGTGACGTTGAAGAAGGCTTCTTTGGCTACGGTCTCAAACGGGCCCGGCGTGTCCATAGAGGCAAACGTCAAAGCGCGCGCAAACGGCGGAGTCTCCTCCAGAATGGGCAGCACCTGAGAAGGGACTTTCACAATGTGGCGTTGCTCCAGAAAATCTTTCAGCCCGCCGAGCGTGTCGCGGAAAGTCTGCAACAATTTGTCCGGCGCCGGATGGTCCTTTTCCAGCTCGGAAAGAATCTGCTGCGGCGTTTTGCTGGGATCGATTTTGGCAGCTGTGTCTTTGAACGCCTGCTGGTTCAGACGCAGGTTGGCCATGCCGATCTCCATGAGACGGTCCAGCGGTATGTCCACGTCTTCGTCATACAGGAGCTTCTTGCTGTAGTTGTCGGCGCCCAGGCGGAAGTCGCCGTGCGCCTTCGGCTTCAGTTCTTTCTCGATCCACTGTTGATAGCTCGCAAGTTCGTCCATGACTTTCTGGTTGGTGGCCTGGAACGCTTTGAGCAGCGCGGGATCCTTCACGTCTTTGAAAGCCTGCGGCACGTCGTTCTTGAAAAAGCTCGTCAGACCGGGAAGCTGCTCCAGAGCGACGTCTACATAAATAGGCGGGGGATTCTTAAGATTCTGGCGCGCCGCTTGAAAGACCGCTGTGGCCTGCTTCTCGCGGGCGATCACGGACTTGAGCCGCTGCTCCGGTGGGGCAAACGTCCGCGCCATGATGACGTAGATGGAGTTAGTGATGCCGGAAGAGTAGTTGTCCGGGTTCTTTTCCCATCCGCGAATGCTGACCAGATTGAGCAGCCGTGCGTTGATGTCGCCGGTGACCAGAGCGAGATCGATGGCCACGCCGGGAGATAGCTGCGTTGCATCTATTTTGTCGAACTGCTTCTTGAAATCGTCCAGCACGGCGACTTGCCGGTCAAGCGAGGCACGAGAGTAGTCTTCCAGCAGGTTGTCATATTGATGGAACCCCGCCGCTGTGCCCGATGACGGATTGAACTTGAAGTAATACTGGTCAAGATACTTGTCAGCCAGGGAATTGAATGTGGCGTCGGAGGTCTTGGTTTGGGCGAATGCCAGTGATGTGATCAACAAACAAAATGCGGCCAAAATGAATTTCATGAATTGTCTCCGTTTAGAAATCTATCAGAATGTCCCTATCCTAAGGGCATTGTGAGGGTAGGGTTCCCTCTCCCGCTCTGCGGGATCGGGATGCAAAAAGACTAATTCGGTTTTTTCCCGCGAGCGATTCGCTCGTTGATCGGCTTGCGTCCGCGGAAGCCTTCTTCCGGGCTGTGCCAAAACTCGATTTTGTCTTCGCCATACTTCCAGCAGAGCAGCACGATCTGGTCTTCCAGCACGCAGGGAAAATCCAGCAGCCCGATATCGAGGTCTTTTACCTGGACGCCAATCGCATCAATTTCGCCCATGGCGTCTTTGGTGTCCTGTATGGCTTTGTCGAGTTCCGCGCGGCGGCGTGCCATGGCGGGAATGTCCACCAGGAGGCCGCCGCTCAGCATGATTCTGTGGGTAAGGTTGTGAAAATCCTTCTCGGCGAGTTCCACCAGTTGTTTGCCGTCCATGCAGCGCTTGAGCAGCGACTTCAGGATCGGCAGCAGTGTCTGTGCCTCGTCGAGCGTGAATGTTTTCATGTCAGCCATAACGACGATTACCGGACTTCCAACATGCGGTCCAAGGCCACGCGCGCCCAGTGTTTCACATCTTCGGGGACCTGAATTCGGTTCACGACGTTGCCTTCCACCAGGTTCTCCAGCGCCCAGCACAGATGCTGCGGAGAAATGCGAAACATGGTGGTGCAGAGACAGCCGGAATCATCGAGCGTGATGACCATTTTGTTGTCGCGGGCAAACTCTTTGCCCATGCGATTCACCAAATGGATCTCCGTGCCCACAGCGAACTTTGACCCCGTGGGAGCGTCTTTCATCATTTTGATCAGACCCTCGGTCGAGCCCACGCCGTCTGCTTTCTGGCAGACTTCGAGCCGGCATTCCGGATGGACAATCACGCGAATGTCCGGATATTTGGCCCGCACATTGTCGACATGTTCCGGAAGAAAGCGCTGATGCACCGAGCAATGTCCCTTCCATAGAATGACTCGTGCTTGGCGCAGCCTTTCCGGAGTAACGCCGCCCATGATCATGAACGGGTCCCAGACCACGCACTGCTCCAGAGGAATGCCCATGGCAAACGCGGTATTGCGGCCGAGATGCTGGTCGGGAAGAAAAAGGAGCTTCTCGTTGCGCTCCATGGCCCAGCGGAACGCAGCCGGAGCATTCGACGAAGTGCAAACCAGCCCGCCTCGCTCGCCGCAGAACGCCTTGATGGCGGCCGTGGAATTCATGTAGGTCAGGGGAGTGATGCCTTTGCCGAAGTCGTCGGTCAGTCCCAGGCTGACGAGTTGGTCCCAGCAGCTTTCCACCTGGCCAATCTCGGCCATGTCGGCCATGGAGCAGCCGGCGTTCAGGTCGGGCAGGATGACCGCTTGTCCGGGACGCGCCAAAATGTCGGCGCTCTCCGCCATGAAGTGCACGCCG
>PLJN01000078.1 GCA_003140235.1 Acidobacteriaceae bacterium | reverse complement strand
GACCTACGCTGTCGTCGAGGGGATCGTTTTCCGGAGCGGAAACGACAGTGATGGCAGCGTCAAGCGTGTCCGCTCCCTGGGAAAGGCGCTGATAGCCATCGTCAATGTACTTGTATCCGTTTGCGGCGCAGACGATGATGTTCTTGCCGCCTGCCGGAGAATATGCGATTTCCCTGGCATGGGCCGGTGATCCATTCGTGGATTTAGCGACCTGGCCCGCGGCCTGGTTGGCAACTAACGACGCGGAAGTAACAGCAAGTCCGGAAAGAAAATCTCTGCGCTTCATGAAAGCCTCGCTTTTTTGCGAAAGTGGAAACGGGTGAAGGATACCACTGGAGTGCAGCCGCTAGCTACTGAACGCGTGGCCTTTGGACCTTGGGTCAGAAAGAACTCCCAAGGCGATGCTTGGCGGGCGACCAATAAAAATGAGGGACGTAAGAATACTTACGTCCCCGCCTTAAGCCTTGGGTGCGAGCGAAGTGGAGCCCCTCTATCAGAAAAAGTCAGAGGGTGTTGAGAACCGGTCTAGTGGTGGTCATCATGGTGACAGCGCTCACGCGTTTGTTCCAGTTCCCGGCGTTTCTGTTCTGCCTGCCGGCTATGCTCGCCATACCTGCGCACGGCCTTGTCCAGATTTTCCTGGGCTCTGTGGATCTGTTGTTCGCATCTCTTATTGCCACGATCATCTGCCCGTACTGCAACCGTACCGGCGAAGAAGCCGAGAGCGATGAGAACTGCGACGAGAAGCTTGCTCCTTAACCAAATCTTCTGCATGGTGCCTCCTAGTCGAACATTTAGCCATTGTACATAACGCAGAGCTTGCGGGCCACATCGACCGAGTACACGAAAGGCTAGACCGAGATCGTGAACGAAGCCTCTGTTCGTGTGACAGGGCGGTACATGGTGTCGCGCTCGACCGGGTCGCGACCGGCTTCGGTGATCAGACGCATCAGGTCCTGGCGGCGCATGCCTTGCGGAGTCGTGGCGCCGGCATCGTGATAAATCNNAACTCGGCGGTCTTGGCGCCGGCATCGTGATAAATCTTTTCTTCGATCACCGTGCCGTCAATGTCGTCCGCGCCAAAGCGGAGAGCGATCTGCGCGATCTTGGGGGACATCATCTGCCAGTAGGCTTTGATGTGCGGGAAATTGTCGAGCATCAGACGGCCAATGGCGATTTGCTTCAAGTCCAGCATGCCGGTGGTGGTGAACAAGTGCTGCAACGGCGTGTTCGCGGGATGAAAGGCCAGCGGGATGTACGTTTGGAATCCCTGCGTCTCGTCTTGCAAAGTGCGCAGGCGGACCAGGTGATCGGCGCGGTCTTCGGCGTTTTCAATGTGGCCGTAGAGCATCGTCGCGTTGGATTTGAGCCCGACCTTGTGCGCAGTGCGCGCGGTTTCGAGCCACTGGTCGCCGTCGATTTTATGGTCGCAAATCACGCGGCGAATGCGCTCGTTGAAAATTTCAGCGCCGCCGCCTGGTAGCGAATCGAGTCCCGCTTGCTTGAGTTGGATCAGCGTTTCTTCAATTGAGAGCTTGGCACGCTTGGCCAGAAACGCTATTTCCACCATGGTCAGCGCCTTGAGGTGGACTTGCGGGAACCGCGCCTTTAATCCGGCGATCAGGTCGAGATAATACTGGAACGGCAAGTCGGGATGCAGTCCGCCGACAATGTGGAACTCCGTGACCGCCTCGGTGTATCCGGAAGCCGCTGTCTCGAACGCTTCTTCGAGCGCCATGGTGTAGGCGCCGGGAGCATCTTTCTTGCGCCCAAAAGCGCACAGCCGGCACGCCGCCACGCAAACATTCGTGGGATTTATGTGGCGGTTGACGTTGAAATAGGTCACATTGCCATGCATGCGTTCGCGTACATGGTTGGCCAGCCAGCCCAGCGCGAGAATGTCCGGTGAAAGATAGAGCGCGATCCCGTCATCCAGACTCAATCGCTCGCGTGCAAACACCTTGTCGGCGATCAGTTGGAGACGCAGATCGTCCGTTTGAAAGGCGTGACGGGGCTGGGTTTGGATTGCTGGATCCATGAACTCTCAATGATAACGGAAGTCAGCCATTCCTTCACGCTATTTCAGCCTGGGGTAACGCCCCAACGTTCGAGTCAAAGACTACTTTGCCAGCTTCCATTTGGCGCCCAGGAGCGTGAGCCGGGCCCGACAGAGTGTGGAGGTTCCTTGTGGTTCTGCCCTAGACTTCAGGACTCCGGTTACCACCACTCTCTTGTTTAGGGCATTGCCCGGCCATCGCTGCAGACCGTCCATGCGGGTTTTGAAGCCGGTATCCGTGATGAGCATGGCTTCGTCCTGCTCGTTCGTCGCGTTTCCGGTAAGGGACACGGGCACGTCGGAGTTTTGATTTCGATACAGTATCTTCCCGCTGGTGGCATCAATGACATAGAGCACGGGAGGCTTCGCGCTTTTCGAAAAAGCGCTCACATGCCACATACCGTCTCCGGCGCAAGCCTGGACCCATGTTCCCAGAAAGCCCGAATCGCTTTCAGCAATGCCGATCGCCTGGTCGTGCGAAATTGCCTGCGGTGCCTGCGACAAGGTTGTAGCTCCAACGAATGCGGTGGCAGCGTAAAGCAGAAGGAAGACGTATCTTTTCACAAAGCACCGCCTGGGTCTGGTCTTACTGGACCTTCAGTTTGACCTGGTATTTTCCGTTCGCCTGGATCTGGAGCGGTTCTCCCTGTGCCATGTAAGGCTTGAGCACTGCGGGATTCGCCCATTCCATTTCCCATCCATTCTCGATCGCCAAAATCGTGTACTTGCCTGGAATGACGGTCGCCAGGCTGAACGAGCCATCGCTGTCGCTTTGGTCGCGACGGAACAGGGTCGCATTGTTGGCTGGATCCTGGGGTACAAGGACAATCATCACCCCGGCCACCGGTTTGTCGTCGCGCAACGCTTTGCCGTCGATTCGTCCCAGTCCCTTGGTGAGCATGACTGCCATCTTTACCGGACCGGAACCTGCGATAGTAACACTCTGTCCGCTGACCTTGGCGCCGTTTGCTGCCATGCTTTTCAGAAAAACACTGGCGATGCCATTCACCGCAACGTCATAGCTTCCGGCTGGGACCGCCTGCTTCAGTTCAAATTCACCCTGGGCCGATATTTGCCCGACCAGGAACTGCCGTGTCTTCTGGTTACGCAACTGGATAAAGCCGCCGCCCGGCAACGCGGAGCCATCGTCAAAACCCACGATCCCGCTGACCGGCGCGGACAACGGGATTTCGTCCGGCCCAACTGTGATGTTCCTGGTGAGTTCAACGGCGCGCGTTGACTGGCTCGACACACCGCCCCTTTGGGTATTCACATCCAGGTTGTAAGATCCTGGCGCGACGCCGGTAAGTTCAACCGTGTTGTTGTCTATCGCCGTAAAGGTCATGTACTCCATGCCGATGGTCACGTTGTCAGCCACTACGTGCGTCAAATTCGCGGTGAAAGTACGATCTCTCGTTGGTTCATTGATATTTAGGCGGACATGAAGAGCGGGGACTGCCTGCAACGTAATGTCGGCAGCAAACCGGCCCCCGGGCGGAAGCACGATCGGGGTAGCGACTGCCAGGTCCACGACGCCGGGGTAGAATGTGATGGGAAAAGCAACATCAAGGGGTGAACGAGTCTCTTGATTGTCGGAGGCAGGCTGCTGCGCTGACGGACGTGCGGTTGTGCCGCTGGCATTTGGCGCCGCGGGACGGGCTTGGCCCGTGATATTGAACGGCGATCCATGCGCGTACCACGGGCTGCCCGAGACTACCAGATAGTATTTTCCCGGAGGCACATGGCTGAAACGGAACAAGCCTTCATCCGTGGTGACCAGTCGCCGCTGCAAGTCCGTACCTTGCTTCCCGCCGATCAGGCCGTTGCGAAAAATCAGCACCTGGGCGTTGGCCACAGGCTCGTTGTGGTCATCGGTCACCCTGCCGTAGATGGCCCCATCGGGATGCACGCGGAACACAATTCCGGTTGAATCCAGGTCGGGACCAACGGCAATCGACGTCGAGTATTGATCGTGCTGCTCGTACGACTCCGTGAGGTATCCGCGGCGTTGCGCGGTCAGCGTGTACTTGTCTGCGGGAAGATCCGTAAACCGAAACTGGCCATCGCCATCCGTGGACATGGTGTGAACATTGTCGCGCTTGCTGACCGGAGCGATGGCTACCACCGTGTGAGACAGCGGCGCACCAGAGACTGCGTCCACCACCCGGCCGCTGATCTCAAATTGAAGAGATGCCGGCGCCGTGCGAGACGCGGCGGGTTGCTGTGCTGCCAATCCCAGCACACACACGGCGAAGCTCAGCAGGTTGATGAATCTCATCATTCTCCAGTACGCACTATATCGAGAGAAATCTTCGTCTCTCCGTTTGGAGCAAGACTCACATGGACGGCTTTGGACGCGTACTGCGCCATAAAGTCGGGATTCGCATATTCCATCTGGTCCACCGAGTCAAAGGCAAATACGGTGTACTCTCCGGGCGCCAGACGTGCGACCATAGCTGGGCCATTTCCCAGCATCACGCTCAATTTGGCTGGCTGCATGGGCGCGGAATCCTGAGTAACGAGCACCATGGTGCGCGTGAGCGGATTATCCACGTGCAGCCCCACGCTGAGTGTGGCAAAGTCGTCGCGCAAGTCAACATCAATCGAAGCGGCCGGTGCGCCGCGCGTCACCACGAATTCTTCGCGAAGCAGGTCCGTGCTCCCGTATTTTGCGGAGTGCAGGTATCCGCCATTGAGCACCATCAATTCGCTTACATACTTTCCCGGCACGATATTTTTAAGCATGAATGTGCTGGGATCGTCCGTGGGATCCATTTGCACATACAAGTCCGGCTGCCGGACGTCGCCGGTGTGGAGGATGATGCGAACCGGCGTGTATCCTCGGATGTTATTGAGGGTATCCAATTCGGGATGTGGGTGCGTGGTTTCATAACGCACCACAAGCGGAATGGACAATGCCGGTTCCAGAACAAGACGCGCGTCGGTGATGTTCTTGGTTACGTTGATCGGCACTTCTGCGGTGAATATATGCCCGGTGGTGTCCGAGGCTTGCGAGTGAAGTATGTACGCGCCTGGCGGGACTGACCTCACGTCAAGCGTACTCGCGGCCTGATTGAAGCGCACAGGAAAGGTCATTTGCTCCCCGGACTTGTCCGTAAGGAAAAAGGACACGTTCTGTCCCGGCGGCTGGCCGGACACAGTGCCGGAGATGTCGAACACCGGTTCGGTGCGGACCGAAAAGTCGAGCTCTACCGTTCGTCCGGCAGTCAGATCAATCGGCGTGGCGGACGAAACATCAGAAACGGCGGGATAGTAAACGGTCGCCGGAAATCCCGTCTTGGGTCTGGACACATCCGAGGCAGCCAGCGACGTTTGCCGGGCCTCCACGGCAACGTAGTACCTGTCGGCAGACAGACCGGCCATGCGGAAGTTTCCGTCTTCGTCGGTGCGTTGTACTTGCAACTGCTCACGGCGCTTGTGGCCGGCTTTTACGTTCATCCGGGAAACTCGAACGTTCGCCCCTTCAATCGCTTCGCCATTGGGCTCTTCCACGTGACCGGTAATCACACACTGCGGAACCATTTTGAGAGTAATGGGCGCGGTATGGGCATCGAGGGCATAGATATTCCCCTGCCCGTTGAACCGCGGATCACCGTTTGGCGGGTAATAGCCGGGTTTTTGCACAAGCACGTAGGCTTGGCCAGGCGGCAGATCGTCAAACTGAAAACGGCCGTTGGGACCGCTCATGACCATGCGCTGCACGGGCAACACAAGCTGTACCAGAGCCCGAGGCAGCGGATCTCCGTTCAACGCGTTGATGACCGTTCCTTCCAGCTTGGTCTTGATCGTCGGGTCGGTTGTGGAGTCTGGTTGAGATATAGCTATCTGGGCGGACAAAGCCGGCCCAAACCCCAAAACCGCAAACAGCAAGAGGACGAAATAAGCAGGTCGAAACATAGGTTTGGCTATGTGATGCATCTGCGGTATCCAAACGGTATCTGAAAGTGCCCGTAGCAGCAACCCATCGCCGGGACCTCCGGCGGAATAGGAAGCTGGTTTTAGAACGTGGAAGTCTTTAAATCCTGCGGTGTAGTTTTGCGGTTGAAACAAGGCCTGGGCAAGGCGGCGGGCGCCGCCTTGCCTCTTCTTTTTTCAGACACTCTTGGCGGCAGCACTGGTCTTGGCGCCGCAGTGCGCGCAATTGGTCCAGCCGCGCTCAACCGGACGCCGGCACTGAGGACAGGCAGGAGACAACTCAGCCCCGCACTTGGGACAGAACGTAAAGTTGGCCCGGCCCAGCGCGCCGCACTGGCCGCATGACACCAGCAACGGTTCGCGCAACACAAAGTACAGGATGATGCCAATCCCATTGGAGATCAGGGATGCCAGAAAAGTCCACAGAACATAGCGCATTCCACGCCGTCTGGCATCGCCGTTCACGTAGCCAATCAGCAAGATGTAAACAAACAGGATCAACGGTATACCAGCGGAGAAAAGCAGTTGGCTCCATTCAGGCCAGTGCTTCACGTGCTGGCCATTGGGGATAAGGACGGCAAACAAAAATGCAGCCATCCCCGCATAAACCAGCACGGCAATCAGCCACGCGGTACGCGGGATAATGCGAAGTTCATCAGAAAAACGAGTCATATAGTTCTCCCTTCATGTTGGCGACGCAGGCCCAGCAGCCCGGCAGCGACGCCCGTTCCCACCCATCCCAGCAACAAGTACAAAGCAACTCCGGTGCTCACACCACTCGTAGAGATATTTAGCATTCCAGCCAGATCGTCACCGGCCAGTCGAAGAACCGGAAAACTCAGCAGCGTGATCAGCCAGGCAAATAAGAGCAGACTTCCCAGCATGACCTGGTGCCGCCAGCGTTCGGCTTTGGCCGTCTGCGCGCTTTCCAGCCGTGCGCGGGTTCGCCCTACCAGTCCTGCAGGCACTTGCGGTGCAGGCATATCTCTAAGACCGCCGGTAATCCGACTCCAGGCTTGAAACTCCGCCTGGCACTCGCCGCATTCGCGCAGATGTTCGTTGACCCTCTGCTGCTCGCCGGCATCCAGTGCGCTCGCGGCGGCCAGACTTAGAAGATCGCGGAGGGCGTTGTGTTCGGTTTGTTCGTTGTTATGTTGATTCACAGTCAATTCCTCACTGCCAGTTTGTCCGTAAGCAACCGCCGCAGACTATGTAGTCCGCGATGGAGTCGTGTCTTCACGGTGGGAAGCGGCACTCCCAGTACGTCGGCAATCTCTTGCAATTTCATGTCTTCCTCAAAGCGAAGGCTGATCACTTCGCGAAACACCACCGGTATCTCTTGCAACACTTCGGCCAGCAGACCGGCGCGCTCGCGGGACAACACTATTTCCAGTCCACCTGGGTCCGGGCCTTCCAGGACCGCCGCGAATGTGTCTCCCGAGGGCAGCGGTTCGTCCAGACTCTCCGGCCGGTACTTGCGGAGATGGTCGATGGCCAGATTGTGGGCCAGCGAAAACAGCCAGCCCTCAAAATTGCGCTGTGGATCGTAACTGCTGATTCGTTCCATCACGCGCAGCCACGTTTGCTGGAACAAGTCTTCCGCCGTGGCCGGTTGCCGGACGATCCGCAGCAGGTAACGGTACAGCTAGTGCTGGTACGTGGCCATCAATTCGCCGATCGCATCCAGATCACCACCGCGCAGCCGGGCTAGTTCGTTTGCAAACGTCACGTGATTCCTTGCCGTTACTGCTATGAATCCGCCCATCATATCCCTGAGCTATATACGGACGGGCAGGCAAAAAAGACTCATGCGGAAAGAAAGTTTCAGAGAGTCATAAAGCGCTTCAGCAGAAGGCTTTCAATGCGGATGACGGACCAGTAGATCGGCAGCGATGAACACAAAAAACACCACAGCGATCACCCCATTCATGGTGAAGAAAGCCGCGTTCAGTTTGCTGAGGTCTTTGGCCGAAACCAACGAGTGCTCATAGGCTAGTAGGAGCGCTACCGCCACCACTCCCACAACGGCGATTTTGCCGAGGCCAAACACCGGTATCAGCAGACCCAGCAACCCCAGCATCAAGACGTGAAGTGTGCGGGCCACGAATAGCGCCCGGGCCACTCCGTAAGCCTGCGGCATCGAGTTGAGCGCGTTCTCCCGGTCGAAATCAATGTCCTGGCAGGCGTAGATCACATCGAATCCGCCGACCCAGAAAGTAACGGCTGCCGTTAGCACCAGAATACGCACATCAAGTGAGCCGCGAACGGCAATCCACGCCGCCGCCGGCGCCATCCCCAGCGCAAAGCCCAGCACCACGTGCGACAGCCGCGTGAAGCGCTTGGTGTAGGAGTAAAGAAGCACGATGAGCAGAGCCAGGGGCGAGAGATACAGAGTCAGGCGATTGAGCTGTGCCGCGCTCAGCACAAAGATGACGCAAGATATCGTCACAAAGACCGCAACAAAGCGCGACGATAGCGCCCCGGCCGGAATAGCGCGGGTCGCGGTTCGGGGATTTGCGGCGTCAATCTGGGCGTCGGCCAGGCGGTTGAAAGCCATGGCCGCCGACCGCGCGGACACCATGCACAGTACAATCCAACCGATCTGCGCGCCCGTCGGAATACCTCCGGCGGCAAGCATCGCGCCACACAGCGCAAAGGGAAGAGCAAAGATCGAGTGCTCCCACTTGATCATGTCCAGCGTGGTCTTGATGTTGGAGAGAAGAGGCACCGGGTATTGTAATTCAGCCTTCAGAGAAAACCTTACCGCTGATGACGCTGATTACGCTGATCGGGAAAGGATCTGCAAAAGGCGGCGCCGAATCGCAATAGTGCAAGGTTCTTGATGATTCTCCTGACTCTATCTTCAAGGGTTTATCAGCGTAATCAGCGTCATCAGCGGTAAGGTGTTACGTCGCTCATTCCATAAATCCCTGTTCGCCAATCAACCGCACAAAGCGGCAACCCTCCAGAGACGCAATCAGGATTTGATCGTTCATCCTGCGGGCGAGTTGCAGCGTTTGCTGATAGACGTCGCCTACGGGTGCGACCAGCCTTCCTCTGTCCGCCAATTGTGCCAGCAGCGCGGGCGGAATTTGCGGCGTGGCAGCGGAAATGATGATGGCATCAAACGGAGCTTCCTGCGGCAAGCCAAGCGAACCGTCTCCGGCCACTAACGTGACGTTCTTGTAGCCCAAACGATCCAACACACTACGGGCCGAGTCCACCAAACTGGGATGACGCTCCACTGCATAGACCTTAGTGGCCAGCTCCGCCAGCAGAGCTGTTTGATAGCCCGATCCTGCGCCGATCTCCAATATGCGATCTTCAGGCTTGATCTCTGCCGCCTGAAGCATGACAGCGATCATGTAAGGCTGCGATGTGGTCTGCTCTTCGCCAATAACGACCGGATTGTCCGCATAGGCGATCTTGCTGTGCTGCGGAGCGATAAATTCGTGCCGTGGGACTTTGCTCATGGCTTCCAGCACGCGCTGGTCGCTGATGCCGCGCTGGCGAAGCTGCTGCTCCACCATGGCTGCGCGCTCAGCCGCAAAGTCACTGGCGGAATTTCCGTTCGTACTCATGGCGCTTATTTCTTGCGTTGCCGGAAATGGACGTCAAAGCCCAGAATGCCGTTCTGGTCCCGCACCGCCACAATGGAAAACCTGCGGTTGATCGTGTACTCCATCTGGATCACCTGTTGCTGTTGCGACTGGGCCAGGTTTGTGAGGTAGGTGACGGTAATGTTGTTACTGACCTGCTGTTCGATGGTGACGCGGGTCGTGGGATTATTTTCCGCTCCGCCGGCCAGGGGATCTATCTTAATGCGGCTGACACCAAATATCTTTTGCACACGGCTGGTACTCGCCGAACTCAGAGCCTGGTCCAGCACCACGGCGGACGGAGCATCAATCTGCTGTGCGTTGCGGCTGCGGTAGATGTCTTCTTCGCGCGTCCGGCCAAACGCGAGCAGAGCGACGATGTCGCTGCTGGGCAGCGGCGGATCGGAACGGTACGTAATGTTGAGACGATCAAACGATCCGTGGAACCCAATGGTGATGTCATAGTCCCTCACCCGTGCTTCCATTTCCAGGTCAATCACTGGCTGGATGGCCAATGGATTACTAAAACTCACGTCACCCCGCTGCAAGCGGTACTTGGTGCCGTTAAAAAATATGTCGCCTTCCGCGATATTGACTCGCCCCAGCACACCGGGGTTGGCGACGGTGCCGCGAATACGCAGGTTCGCCGCTCCCGAAAGTTTGGCGATGGAAGTTTCAACCCGCAGTTCCGGCGTGGACACGACATGAATATCAAGCCGCATGTTATCCAAAAACGGATTAGGCGTGGAAGATGTCACCGCGCTTTTGCTGCGCGCCAGATACTGGGCAAAATCAAAGTGCGGACTCATGGCAAAACGCAGAATGGTCACGTCCCCGGAAAGCAGCGAGCTCTGCGCCGAACCGGTGTAGCGCAAATTGGCGTCCGCCGAAGCGCTGATACCTGGCGGATACCGCAGGCGAACATCCTTGCCTGTGGCAGTCACGTCAAAGTAGACGCCGTTGCGGTAAGCGATAAATCCGCCCAACGTCATTGCGCCGCCGCCGGTGTGCGCCGTGAGATTTTCAACCTGCACACGGTCCTGCGCAAACGCCAGTTTGCCGTTGATCTGGGTGAGCCCATTCGGCAGACCGTCCACGGAGATGGCCCCGTTGGTAATTTCCATCCGGCCTGCCATTTGCGGCTGGGCCATGGTGCCGTCCAGACTCATGGTTACGGTAGCCATGCCACTGGAGACCATGCCGGGATTGAAAGCCTGGAACAATCTCAGGTTCATGCGGCCGTCTGTGCGCAGGTCGAGTGCGCGCGCACCGGTCAGCTGTGCAGTTCCTTGAATGGAAAAGTCGGTATCCTCTCCGCTGAGGTGGAACTGGTCAACATGGACCACCTTCTTGGACACGGAAAATCGAATGGGCCCATTGTTTTGCATCTTGACGTTTTCAACGTCGAGTAAGAGTTGCTGGATGTTGCTGGTGATCGTAAGGTCCTGGGGATACTTCAGTGGTCCGCGGACATCCATGGTGCCGGCGATGGAAGAATGACCGGTCAACTTGCCTTGAAAATAGGCGCGAATCAACGGATCAACATCCAGACGCTCAAACTTGAGCGTCAACTGTGCCGGGAACGTGTCGCGCATGCGGACCGTGCCATCCAGCAGGAACACAGCACTTTGAAAATTGGACCGGACACGCAACAGCATATCTTCGCCGTGGGTCTCGGCAGTGGCCGTCAAGTCGCCGGCCGGCTCTCCGTTTACGACGACATGATGAAAATCCATCTGTCCGTTGATGACCGGCGCGTTCAGCGTCCCGCCACCAGCAAGATGAAAGTCTGCTTTGCCGGTGATCGCAATCCGTGCCGGCTGGAAGCGTTGGAAACTGGCCAAGTCTATGCTCGTTCCCCGCAAATCAAAACGCAGACCGCCATCCATCAGGTTGTAGGCCGCCGAGCCGGTGATTTGCGAGCCGTTGTGCGTAAGAAGAATGTTGTTGAGTTGAGAGTCGCTTCCTGCGAGTTTGATGTCCGCGCGCAAAAGACGGAAAGGCTCGCCAAGGATACTCACCTGCGTTATTTGCAGACTGCCGTTGCCGTGCAGGTCCTGCATGGTGCCTGCTGCGTGCAAGTTTCCGTTTATGATGCCTGTGGCGGGAAGATCCAGGCCAGCGAGCAGCTGGATGTCCGCCAGGCTCGCGTTTTGTGCGCGCACGTCTCCCGCTATCTGGCTGGAGTTAGGATCAAACCGACCTCGGTCCAGAGTGACGCTTCCGGAAAACGCGATCTGTGCCGCTCCTCGCCGTACGATACCGTTCTGCGCAATCAGTTGCGACGGTGTATAGACGATGTCGGCTGTTCCCGAATCCCAGTGCATGCGGCGCGCATTCTTGCTTGCCGATGGACTGCTCGATGACACGAATCGTGGCAACCCGGTTGCAAACACTGTGTCGAAATTCGCAACGTCAATGTGTCCGCGGGCGGAAGGCTGCCGGAGTTTGCCGAAAACCGTCCCGTTGAACAACGCGCGCCCACGGATCGCGAGAGAAACCGGTGAGCCCAGGCTCAGCGCATCGAGCGTTGGCTGGAGTTCGGTGAGATCACTGGCGCTAAACGCAACTTTAAGCTGCGTGTTTTGTGAACCCAGTGTCCCTGAGGCGTTCAAGCGCATATCGCGCGTAGCTGCATTCAAGTTCGCGACATCAATGTAGTCTCCCTGACCGTGATACGTCGCCTGGACACGGGCCGTGAGCGGGACCTGCTGTGAAGTTGGATTGGCGGGCGGATTCACGTCGAGCATGAGTCGGGCAACCATGTTGGCGGGCGCGCCTGTCCACGAGAAATTGACGTCGCCCGAAATAGCGCCCGTGAAATTTGCCTTGTTCAGAGGCAGCCGGGCATTCGAGACCGCGGTCGCCAGATGACTCACCTGCATCCCCGATACCTTGAGCGTCACGCTTCCCTGCTCCAGTGCGGTTTTGTTTTGTTGTCCCCACAATTTCCAGTTCAGCACCTGGGCTTGACCCTGCGCGCTGCCGCCCAAGGCATGCGTTACGAGTCGCGACAAAACAGACTTTTCCGGCGTGATGGAAAAAGGTGAACTTAACTCGATCCCAGACAAACGGACGGAAGAATCGTGCCACCCAAGACCGTGCACAGCCAAGTTGCCCTGGGATTCGTAGCGCCCGTTCTGATAAGCCACCGCGCCGTTCAGATCAAGACGCCCGGCCTGCACTTCCGGCGACTTGATCGCGCGGGCCACTTCCACCAGATCGAGTGTGCCAGCGTATTGCAGCCGCGCGTCGGGATTTCTGTACGATTCCACTGTGCCGCTCGCTTGCAGGCTGGATTTCCCGATCCGGAGATTGAACGACTTGATCTCCGACCGCGTGGGGTGCAGCAGAAAATGCAGGTCCAGCTCGCCTTGCAAAGGACTTGCGTTCTTCGTGGCCATGCTCAGGCCCAGTGCCACGTTGCCGTCGTAGGTCTTGTCCGCCGGAGAATACTTCATGGCCGCGGACAAACGATCGGCTCCAAACTGAAACGGGAGTTTTTTTTCGTTGAACAGCAGCTCTCCGTTACGGATGTCAACCCGGTCAATGCCCAGATCGAAAAGCGGCTCCTCCGGAGTCAGAATGATCTGGCTCACGAGCTTCGGTTCCGGCTGGTTGGTCGTACCGTCTGGATTCACGATCAGATGAATCACCGGATGGTCCACCGCGACGTATTGCAGCCGCAGCGCGCTGGAAAACAGCGACCTGAATTTTACCTGCAAGAACAGATGGTCAGCATGAATGTAAGGCGCCTGGTTCGAACCCTCGCGTCCATGGACGGTAACTCCGGCAAGATCGAACTCTAACGTGGACAGTTTCCAGGTAAGCGACTCGATTTCAACCGTACCGCCGGTGATTGACTCCAACTGGGCCACCACGCGACGGCGCACATGATCGCTAAAAGTCAATTTCAGGTACACGCCCAGCACGATCATCGCAATCAGCAGCGTAGCCAGAATGAAACGCCGCACTCGCTTGGCACGGCGCATCCTTGGTGGCTTTGGCTTCTTCGACTTCGCTGAAGTGTCCGGACTTTTCGAGCGGCGGAATATCCGAAGCGTCATGGTTTCGCTCCGAGTTTCATTTCTGGTTTTACTTCGGAGACGGCGTCGGCTTCCATATTCATCTTCGCGATATGGGTCTGCGAGCGCAGCGTTTGCAGCCACTCATTCAGAAGACCATCAATGCGTTGCTCTGCCAGAATCTGGCTGATTTTGCTGGAAACTTTGTCCACCGGCGGAACGGGGGCGCCTTGCTTATGGAGTTCAGGTACCAGGACGTCCTGGTAATACGTGGCAATCGCCGTCTTGTCCACGCGTACCAAACCTCGGAAACGCAGGTCCACAAAACGCAGGACCCTGATCTGCGAGACAATCTGGTCCTCGACATCGTGCTCGGTCACTCCGTATGCGGCGAGCATCGCTTGCCACTTCTCGTCCGTGGAAGCCCCGGGGATCTGCGCGCGGACATCGCGCAGCCGCGCAGCCAGTTCTTCCGGCGTGGGATCCAGTTGCGCCGTAGTGACCATCTGCTGTTGCAGCAAGGCCTGGTCAATAAGCCGCTCCCGCGCGTCCTGGAGCGTGGCTGAAGACGCTAGCTGGTCCAGCGGTTTGCCATCCAACAGAAACTCCACGCGCGCAGCCTGTTCAACGTCACTTTGCAGTATGACTTGCCGGTTCACCACCGCCACCATGCGATCAATGATCTGCGCGCGGCACACGACCGCGGCCATCAGCACCAGCGCGAGTTGAAGACGAAGCCTCATCAGAAAGTCTGACCGATGGTGAAAAAGAAGTTGAAGCGCTTCAGCGTTTCGGAACGGTTTTGTGAGGCAATCGGAAAAACCGTTGGGTTCAGGTTATAACCCACATCCATGCCGATCGGTCCAATCGGCGTGAGATAACGGATGCCGCTGCCCACGGCGTGCGACATGTAATTGAAATTGCAGTTCTTGGCGGCAGGCACTAAACATGTGTCGCGGTTGGGTTGCACCCACCGCAGCAGGCTATGCACGGCTTCCGTGGGGGAAGAAAAAACATTGCCCATATCATGGAACACGACCGCGCTCAGATTGTTGCCGGCCCACCGCAAAGGCAACGGCGGCGTGCGCAGTTCCACGTTGTTCAGGAACAACGCTTCACCCCCGAGGGGAAATCCGGTGGTCAAGTCTCGCGGACCGGCCTGGTTCAATCCGAATCCGCGTTGCGAGTTACTGCCGCCGGACAAGAAACGCTCCGGCAGCGGAATAAAAGTAGTACCACCGAACTTCGTTTCAACTCCTACGCGGGTGGAGCGGGCCAGGATCCAGCGCTTCTTGCGAAAATGATAATAGGTTGTATTCTGGCCTACGACCCGCGCGAAGTTCGTCTGTGAACCGAAAATGCCGGCGGCCACACCCATGTCCACGCTGGTAAACGCGCCCTTGTGCGAACTGGTTGGATCATCGCGCGTGTCGCGAACAAGAGTAAATGACGGCAGGCCGACCCGCACCGGTTGCGAAAACAAAGGCACCAGGTTCGGATCAATCACCAGGCTGGACCCGGGAATACTCACCCGGCGATAGGTGTAGCGATAGAGCAGCGTAGTGCTGGCATTCCATGCCTGCCGAATTTCCGCGGACCCTTCCAGCCGCTTGGCCTCAAAGGTGCGGACGTCAAAAGTATCGTCGTAAAAGGCAGTGAAATTGAAAGTAAGTTTTTCCTGGTTAAAAAAGCGCGGCGCGTCGTAGCTGATCAAAGCACGCTTCTGCAGATTGCCATAACGCGTCTTAAGCGTGATGGTGTGGTCGCGCCCGCGAAAGTTCAGCCGCGTCACGTCGAGAGACACTCGTGCACTTGCGCCAGGCTCTCCTTGCGGTTGCGTGGCCCCGGCAGGCTGGCCCGACTGGACCTCAAAGCCCACGCCGTAGTTGAAGGTGTAGCGCTTTGCTTCCTCCACCTGATACACCACGTTTTTGTGCGTGGCATCGCCCTCGGGGTTTTGAATGGCCATATCCACGGCGTTGAAGATTCCCAAATCGTAGAGCCGGCGTTGCGTTTCCAGCATCTCATTCTGGTCCAGCGGATCGCCGGAATGGATCTTCATTTCACGTTCCACCACAAATGGTTTCGTGTAATGCAACCCGGAGATCAGGACCTGATCGACATACACGCGCGGGCCTTCGGTGATTTTGTAGATCAGCTCGACCTTGGTAGGATCGCTGGCCGAAGGCTTGCCGGAGTACTCCATTTTAACTCCGGGAAAACCTCGATTAAAGTACTCCGCCACGATGATCGTTTGGTCTTTGCTGACAGTGTCATCGGCGTAAGGCTGGCCTTCCGTAGCGGCGACCAGACCGCGGAGCACGTCGGCGGAAACGGCGGTATTGCCCTTAATCGTCAGCTTGCCGACCGTGGTCTGCGGGCCTTCATTGATGTCCATGGTGACTTTGATGTGCGCGCTCTTCCCTTCAATGTCGTCCTCAACTTTGGGTGTGACCTTGACTCGGAGAAAACCGTTGCTGTGATACAGCCTTTCAATCGCCTGGACGTCCCGCGCCACTGTGGCCTGGCTGAACCGGCCGACAAGCAGCGGCCCTCCTGAAGGCTGGCTTTCCATACGTTCGGTGATCACGTCGCGCGTGAAGTATTTGTTGCCCACGATCACGATCTCCTCGACTTTGTGGCGCTCGCCCCGATCAATGTTGAAAGTTATCTCGTCGCGGTCTGCTGCTGGATCTTGCTTCCGTGTGTATTCCACCTTGGCGTCGTAATACCCCTGCGTCTGCAGATAGTCCTTGATATTGCCCCGGCCTTCGTTGAGCAGGTCGTCGTCCACGGCGTTCTCTTCATAAATCGGCACATATTTCTTGATCAGATTGTGATGAAGGCTGTCTCCCTCGACTTTAACCTCCACAACGGGACCACGGCTAATATCGAAGGTGTAATCCAGCGTATTGTTCTCAGGATGGTAAACGCGCTGTGCCAGCACCACTTGGGCCGTCAGCCGGTCCTGTTTCTGATATTTCTGGCGCAGACGCTTCAAAGCCCGGGTTACGTTGCTGGCGCTCACGTGGTCGCCAGGCTCGAGTTTGGCGGTCGAGATAATTTCCGCGTAGGTCTCTCCCGGTGAGCCGGTGACTGTGATCTTTCCCACGCGCGCCCTCGCTCCCTGAACGATGGTGAAAACAACCTTGACCTGCTGTTCCGCCTGGACCCATTCATAGGACGGCTTGACCGTGGCCTGGTAGTAGCCGTTGTCCTGCATCACGCGCTGCATGCCGGCGATCGCGCTCTTGATTGCATCTTCAGTAAACTGCTCACCCAGAACAAGTCGGCCGGCGTTCACGAGTTGGTTGTCCGTGGGAGGCGCGGGCGCTCCTTCCACACGTATGGAACCAAAGAAATAGTTTTCCTGGGCGTCGAAGATCAGGACCAGGTCGCCCTTGGCATTCTGCTGGGCCTCGACCTGAATCTGGGAAAAGCGGCCAGTGTCATACAGGGCCTGCACGGATAGCCGTACCTTGTTCTTGTCCAGCGGCTCATTCACTTTCTGGGCCAGCAGCGGCTGCAGCCACTCCGTTTGCGCAAGACCATGGCTGCGGATTTCGATCTCCGCAACTTTGGTCCCCTGCAAGCGATTGAGCGTGGAAGACACAGTTGCCTGGGCCGGGCTGGCTTGGGACGGTGAAGGCGCAGACGACGGCTGTTGTGCGGACAGCACACTGCACAGCAGCCCAAATGTCAGGAACGCTGGTCGGAAACGCGGCAACATTGTCCCCTTGGGGAAATTAGATATTCCACTCAATATGATGGCGGCACCCTGAACTTGCGTTGTAAAGTGCGCTTACCAGGCTGGCCTGCTCGATGGGGTCCCTTCCTCGACCGCACCAAAACTACTGCACTCTACCACTTATAATAAATACATTGATGAGCTTCATTGACCGTTATTCCCGGCAATTGCTTTTTCCCGGCATCGGCCCGGAAGGACAGCGCAAGCTGGCCCAGGCCCGCGTGGTGGTAGTGGGCTGTGGCGCCACGGGAACATGCGTGTCCAGTTTGCTGGCCCGCGCAGGCGTTGGCTATTTGCGGATCATTGACCGGGATTACGTTGAGCCCAGCAATCTTCAGCGTCAGGTGCTCTTTGACGAAGCCGATGCCGCCGAGTCCGTCCCCAAAGCCATCGCGGCTGCGCGCAAGATTGCTGCATTTAATTCCGAAATCAAAGTTGAAGCCCAAGTGGCCGACCTTACTCCGGAAAACATAGAAGTTCTGCTGGGGCAAACGGACTTGATTCTCGATGCCACCGATAACTTTGAGACCCGTTATCTCGTCAATGATTATGCGGTGAAATACAAGAAACCATGGATCTACGCCGCTGCCGTTGCGTCTTACGCGGTAACGATGAACGTAATCCCTGGAGAAACAGCATGCCTCTCCTGCATGTTTCCCACACAGCCCGAAGGCGCGCTCGAAACCTGCGACACGGCCGGCATCTTGAACTCGGCAGTGAATCTCATCGGGTCGATCCAGGCCACGGAAGCCATCAAGTTTCTGGTAGGCGCAAGAGACAAGCTTCGTCGGACCCTGCTTTCATTCGATGTCTGGAGCAACGAAAGCGCTGAGATCGCCGCGGGCCGTCCCCGCGCCGGCTGCCCGACGTGCGACAAGCAGGAATTCCCGCATCTTTCAGGCGAGCGCCGTCCGCAGATCACTCTGTGTGGCCGGGACTCCGTACAAATCCACGAGCGGAACCGGCCCGTAGACTTCAGTGCAATCAGTGCACGCCTGCTTCCGCACGGCCCGGTCAAGCACAACGCCTTTGTTCTAAAGTTTTGGCGAGAGCCTTATGAGATCACGCTGTTCCCCGACGGTCGCGCCATCATTAAGGGCACCACCGATACCGCCGTGGCTCGTAGCCTGTACGCACGCTACGTGGGGAATTGAGAGGCATTGCATTTCAAATTTGAAATTTCAAATTTAAAATTTGAAATTTTTCGTGGTATCATTATTTTCAGAGATGAACGCTTACACCAATTCGGCACTATCACTGCTCAGCAGCTCATCGGCTGCCAGCGGAGGTGTGTCCGGATTGTAGAGTAAAGATTTCACTCGAAAGTTCAGAAAACCCTCCGAGGCAATCGGAGGGTTTTTTATTGTTCGCACGAAAGCCGCTGTAGCCCAACTGGCAGGAGGCGCCGGTCTCAGAAGCCGGACAGTGTGAGTTCGAATCTCACCGGCGGCACCAAGTTGAGGCGCTTAGCAGGCGTGAGCGGAGCGGGAGCCTGCTGCCGAAATCCTGAGCGAAGCGAAGGACCTCATTGTTGTATTACGGAGAGTTGGCAGAGTCAGGTATTGCACCGGCATGCTAAGCCGTGGTCAAGCCGCAAGGCTTGCGCAGGTTCAAATCCTGCACTCTCCGCCAAGCGGAGGAGTGGGCGAGTTGGTAAAGCCACCGGTCCCGAAAACCGGCGTGTACGCCAAAAGGCGGCACTGGGGGTTCGAATCCCTCCTCCTCCGCCAGATTTAAGAGTTAGACGCGGTAACGCTGGCTTTCACCAGTCCCGCTTCTGCGGCAGTCTGCTGTCGCGCGCGGGCCGCCCCGCGTTTGCGCTCCTGCATCACCATGGCAGCGTAAGGACCTACATCTACTTGCATGGTATGGCGCGGAGCATTCCCGTATCGCTTTCGTACAGCTTCACGTTCGCGCCGGATGGCCGTCTGCATTTCCTTGTCGCCTGGCAGTCCACATTCGCCAGATAGATAGTCTGCCACCCACTCACTCTGCAATTCGGCCAGCGGTATGATCGATCCCAGAGGCTGCAGCAAACCGATGAAAAGCAGGTCTGGATAGTCCGGGTGAAAAACCCGGCCATAGAGCGGCAGCTCATTGTTGGGAGCCGAAATCAGTTCAGGCCGGAAGAATGGAAAATCAATGCGGTATCCGGTACAGAAGATAATGACGTCCACCGGCTCGCGCGATCCGTCGTTGAACACCACATGGTCGCCATCCAAACTCTGAATATTGGGCCGCACTTGAATGGAGCCGTGGGCCAGGCGACCCAGCAGCTCGGAACTAATCGTCGGATGGGCGTGCAACAGCTTGTGATCGGGCTGGGGCAATCCATAAGCGGAGACATCGCCCTGTTGCAGACGAACCATGGTACGAAGCATGAAGCGGTCCAGCCACGCTGGCGTCGTCCGCAACCCGGGAACAAGACGCCGAACACGCCGCAGAACGCGCCGGGGAAGAGATACTCCTGAACGCTGATCGCTTGTCCGTCCGCAGATGCGCTTCGGGACCACATGAAAACCGCGGCGAACCGACAATATTGTGCGGGGAGCGATCCGTGAGAGTTCCACGGCAATATCCATTGCCGAGTTTCCGAAGCCAACGATCAGCACGCGTTTGTCTTCAAGGCCTTCTGGCGTGCGGTAGTCGTGAGAGTGCATTACTTTGCCGGAAAAAGTGCCGGAAAACGGAGGTTGGGGCCAGTGCGGTGACCAGTGATGGCCATTGGCCACCAGCACAGCGCGATAGAGCGCCTTTTGGCCATCGTCGGACGTGACTTCCCAGCCTCCACCGGGAACGGGCTCGCACAAAAGCACTCTGGTCCGGAATCGAATATGGCGCTTGATGCCGAAATGCTCAGCGTAGCTTTCAAAGTAGCTGGCAATTTGCGAGTGATGAGGAAACTCCGGGTAGTGCTCCGGTACGGGGAAATCTGAATACTGAATACTGGCTTTGCAACTGTTGATATGCAAAGACCGGTACGCGCTAGACATGCCATTGGTGTTTTCGTAGACCCAGTTGCCACCTATGCGGTCGCCGGCCTCATAGCACGTAAAGACGATGCCGTGCTGCTGCAGCACTTTGCAGGCGGCTATGCCGGAAGCGCCCGCGCCGATCACGCATACTTTGAGTGATGATGCTGCCATGAATCCTCGCCTGCGGTACTCAGCGCCCACCCGAGCGAATCACGTTGACCGCAGCTCTTGCAACACTTGGGAGTCCAGGGTCCTGTTGCCCCGCACCGCTCTGGTCTGGATGTTCCCGGTGACCGGCAGTGTCAGGGCGTCTCTCAGCCTGTCCCGGAAAACAGCGAAGGTAAACATTTGCTCGTAGACCTGGCGCCCGGCGCGCCCAACCCTTGTCCGCAGACTGGGGGTCGAGAGAAGTGCCGTCATCGCCTGCGTAATCTCGGCGGAGGAGTTGCTTCGCGTGACCAGGGCGTTTTCTCTGTCGCGCAGATAGGCGGAAATCCCGGCCCCAGCGCTGCATATCAGCGGTTTTCCCAATGCTAGCGCGTCCAGCGCCACGTAGGAAAAACACTCACTGCGAGACGGAACCAGGACTATGTCCGCGGCCCTTATGCGTTGCAGATATTCAGAATAGGGGACCTCGGCGTGCAACATGATCGAAGGCTCGTTCCCCGCGAGCTTCTCGACCAAGCGGTGAAATTGGAGGTCCGTAGCCGGTCCGAACAGATGGAGTTCAGCTTCCAACCGGCCCGGCAACGACGCCTGCAGCATGGCAGCCACCGCGAGATCCTGGCCCTTATGCGGCTCATACGAGGCAAACTGACAGATCGTAACTTTCCGGGCAACGCGCTGCGCGATTTCAGTATTTCCGTCTGAGAGCAGCAGATCATCATCGCCGTACTCCAGCAGAATTGGCTCGACACCCCAGATCCTCAAGGATTCCGCGGCAGACGGACTCCCTACCCAGATCGCTTTGGCCAGGGGCAACGCAGAAAGGAACCGGGGAAAATACCGGGCAAAGTTTTGCATGATTTCGGTTTCGTGGAAATACCAGTACAGATTGGCGCTACCACCCAATTCCGCCACCAACGGCCAGCACGCGGCGCTGTTCGCAATGATACGGTCGAAGTTCGCGGCGAGACCCAGCCACCGTCGCGGCTCAGTAAGCAGCCGCGGATCGACGATCACGGAAACTCCGAGGTCCGTCAGGCGCTGCCGGTGCGCGCCGTCGCTTGGCGATGCCACTACCACGCGATACCCTTCTCCCAAAAGCGCGCGGGCCATGTCATAGGCCATTCTTGGGGCGCCCCGGTTGTCGAGGGCGTGCGAAACAATCAGAATTCCCCCGGAAGTAATACTCGCGGGAGCGTGTTCGGCCGAATAAAGGCGCGTCTCCAAAGTCGCCACCGCGGGAGCGTCAGTCCGCGGGTGGTCTGCGAATTTGTGCCACAGCGTGCTCCAGCCTTGGGTGCGCCCGATGTCCAGCGCACGCCGGAACAGCGGCAGCCAGCCTTGGTAATAAGCTCGCGATGTGGCAATCCTGGCGCCAATCGATCTCATAAACCGGAACCTGTGAAGTCCTGAGGCTTCATTGTGTCATGCTATCCTCGCCGAATTGAGTTGCGCTGGCAAGCTCCCATCAGCGCAAGCCAGATGGGGCCTTGCCCGGCCGGGAACGTTCGGATCTTCCGTAGAGCCATTTGCGCACAAAACTGCCGATGCGCAGCTTTGGGCCCCACGCATAGAGCGCTCTTAGAAAATCGATGGCAGAAGGGGGTCCTCGGCGTATTGCCTCGATAAAAATCGGGAACGCCGCCCGCCAATCCCGCTCACGAATCGCCGCAGAGTTAACGTGAGAAAGCAGAAAGCCGGCGTACGCTTTGGGGGTCATCAGGGCCGCTCGAGACCGCGCCCACGCGAGTGAATATCGCCAGCCTTCAGACTCGGTCATGCGCGTGCGGCCGGGTTCACAGTTATAAATCGCCACAGGCTCGGCAACAAACTCGAAGCCGACCGTCGGTTCCTGGCCTGCGCGCAGTGCCCAGTCTGAAGATTCGTGTTTGACCACACCTTCACTAAAGCGAACGCGCAACAAGAGTGAGCGCGGCGCCAGAGTTGTTGAAGAATCGACGAGGCCTGGGCCATCGAAAAGGCCTTTACGAACAAATAAATACTCGCTGATCGGACGGGTCGGCCGTTCGGAAGGACAAACCAGGAATCCGCTTCCTCCGTTCACGCGCAGCTGGCCGGTCACAACCGGCTCCGGATAGCGTGATTGCAAGGCGAGCGGCATCTGCTTGTCGAGCTTACCCGGCAACCACGTGTCATCATCATCCAGAAACGCGATCCATTGGCCGCGCGCGGCTTCAACGCCCCGGTTGCGGGCGGCTGATCCGCCCATCCGTTCCGCATTCTCCAGAATGCGGAGACAGCCTTCATTGGGAAAAGCTTGCCGCACGGCCTCGGCGCTGCCCGTAGTGTCATCGTCGAGCACCACGATGAGCTCCAGATCATCACGCTCCTGGAGCAAAACGCTCTGAATGGCTGCCACCAGGAGCGTGGGCCGTTGCCGCGAGGGGATTACAACCGAAATCACCGGCATCGCGCCTTTTTCGTGGGGTTGCTCTTCACGCATTCTGGCGCTTTCCTCTTAAAGGACCAAGTGCTCTAGCTTTTCTTCAGCAATCCCGCTTCCGTCGCAATCTGCTGTATCCTAGCGCGGGTATCCGGCTTCATGGGCAGCATGGGCAGGCGATAGACCTCTTCGATTCTGCCCATCATCGCCAGCACTGCTTTCACTGGCATGGGGTTGGACTCAATAAAGTTGCCCTGCATCAGCGCGAGATATTTACGATGGATTTTGCGGGCCTGCTCCCAATCGCCCTTCAGCGCGGCCGCGGTCATCTCCGATAATTCTTTGGGAATCTCATTCGACGCCACAGAGATGATCCCCACACCGCCGAGTGAGATGACCGGCAGGGTAAGCGCATCGTCCCCGGAGAACACCAGAAAATCATCCGGCACGTGGTTGAAGACTTCCGCGATCTGGGAAATATTTCCGCTGGCTTCTTTGACGGCGATGATGTTTGGAACCTTCGCCAGCCGCCCCAAAGTTGCGGGCTCAATGTTGGCAGCGGTGCGGCCGGGCACGTTGTACAGCACCAACGGTTTGTCCACCGCTTCGGCAATTGCCTTGAAGTGCTGATATTGGCCTTCCTGCGTGGGCTTGTTGTAATACGGCGATGCGCTCAGAATTGCGTCCACGCCTTTGCGCTGGGCGACTTCGCGGGCTTTTTCGACGGCGTCCGCCGTAGCATTGGATGTTGCGCCGGCGACGATGGGCACGCGTCCAGCCACGACTTCAATCGTAATGTCGATCACGCGCAACCATTCCGCTTTGCTCAGAGTGGCCGCTTCACCGGTACTGCCACAGGGGACCAGGAAATGAGTTCCCGATTCCACCTGCCACTGGACCAGTGAGCGCAAAGCATTTTCGTCAATGCTCTGGTCTTTCTTGAAGGGTGTTACCAGCGCTGTACCGCAGCCTTGGAGTTTCATGATTTAGAGAATAACAAAATCCTTAGAACGAGAGAGAAATTGGGTGATTGGGTAAGTTAGTAATTTGGTAATCGGAGATCAAAGCCCGAGCCTTTCAATGGTTCAATTACGAAATTACCCATTTACCCAATCCGTTACAGCTGATCCACAATGTCCGGAAACTCATAAAACCCGGCCTTGCCCTTGATCCATTCGGCGCCGCGTATGGCACCTTCGGCAAAACCTCGGCGGGACTTGGCGTCGTGCGTGAGAAGAATGGCGTCATTGGGCGAATCCAGCATGACCAGATGCATGCCCACGGTATCGCCTTCGCGCACGGAGGCGACTTCCACTTTCTGCCCTGAGCCTGACTCCAGAATCTTTTGCAGCGTCACAGCGGTGCCGGAAGGCTTGTCTTTCTTCTCGGCATGATGCCGCTCCACGATGCTGGCCCGATAACCGTTCTTCAGCGCCGGAGCCATTGCCTGGATGGCTTTGAAAAAGAAATTCATGCCCACGGAAAAGTTGGAGCCATAGAGCAGCGCCGATTTGCGTTCCTGTATCAGTTCGCGCACGCGATCCAGATGCTGGTACCAGCCGGTGGTCCCGACAACAATAGGCACGCCCGAATCAGCACAGCGGATGATGTTGGGAATCGCCGCGTGCGGCGTGGTGAAGTCAATGACCACGTCAATCTGCTGCAGCAGTTCGGCTGTGAGTCCGCTTCCGTCCAGGTTGTCCTGGCTGGTCAGCGAGCTAGTTTCGTGTCCGCGTTCCTGGGCGACTTCGGCTGCCAGCGCTCCGGTTTTTCCGCGTCCCAGCATTAGGATGTTCACGCAAACACCTCCGGGTCAGTTTGACTAAAGAATGTCTGGTGCAGGCGGGAGACGACTTTCGGAACGTCCGCCTCATCAATCACAAAGCTGATATTAATCTCAGACGCTCCCTGCGAAATCATATGAATGGTCACGTCTTCCACCGCGCTGAAGACTTTAGCCGCAATTCCCGGCGTGCTGCGAATGTTTTCTCCGACCAGGCACACAATCGCTTTGCGGCCTACGTACTCGACGTCGGCAAGCTTGCTCAGATCAGCCGCAATCGCGGCGATAGACTCATTGGAATCCACAGTGACCGACACACTGACCTCGGATGTGGTAACCATGTCCACAGGACAGCGATGCGCGGCGAAAACCTCAAAAATGCTCTTCAGGAACCCGTGTGCCATCAGCATGCGCGTGGCGACCACGTTCACGATGGTTATCCGCTTCTTCGCCGCAATCGCCCGGAAAATATTCTTGCTCCTAGGAGCGGCGGCGGTAATCCTCGTACCCTCATTTTTCGGATTGCGTGAATTCAGCACCAGCACCGGAATGTTCTTCTGGATGGCCGGAAGCAGAGTCGCCGGGTGCAGCACCTTGGCGCCGAAGTAAGCCAGCTCGGCAGCCTCTTCAAAGCTGATCGTCTTGATACGACGCGCTTCTGGGCAAAGACCGGGATCGGTGGTCATCATGCCGTCCACGTCTGTCCATATTTCGATTCTCGTGGCATTCAGGCCGCCGCCGACAATTGCGGCGGTGAAGTCAGAGCCGCCGCGGCCAATCGTGGTGGCAACGCCCTCGCGCGTGGAACCGATGAAGCCGCCCATCACCGGTGTGCGTCCGCTTTCCAGCAGTGGTGCGACGATCTGCGCCAGCCGCGCATTCGTCTCTTCAAACTGCGGAACCGCTTTGGTGAAATTGGCGTCGGTAACAATGCACTGGCGGGAGTCCACAGACTCGGCGCTAATCCCGCGCTGCGAAAACGCCGTCGCAACAATCTTGCTTGAGACACGCTCGCCAAATCCGGCAATGTTGTCTGTGGTGCGCAACGTAAGCTCACCTACGGCGACGATACCGGCCAGCAGATCGTCCAGCGCATCAAAATCAGTTTCCAGCTCAGCCCACAGCTGAGGAACGGCTTGCACGCCAAGAAGTTCTGTAACGGCTGCAAAGTGCCGTTCCCGCGCTGCGCGCGAAAGCTCCAGTGCTTTTTCCCGATTGCCGGAACCAGCAGCGCTCGCCATCGCTAGAAGTTGATCGGTGATCTTGGACAGTGCGCTCACCACGACCACAGGCTGCTCGGCCAGGCGTTCGCGCACGATGGCGGCTGCGCGATCAATGGCTTGAGCGTCCTGCACCGAGGTACCGCCAAATTTCATTACGATCATGGAAGCACCCGGAAGTAGTACGAAAACCGTGTGGCACAGGCACTCTTGCCTGTGCTTGGTTGCCTTTGTAAGGACGCTTCCACACCTGCAAGAGTGCCAGACATGTTACGTGCGCTCAACGGATGTATCCCTGAGCGTGGAGTAGCTCGCCGTTCAAGACAGCGGCGCCGGCGGCGCCGCGAATCACGTTGTGGGAAACGACCGTAAATCTCCAGTCGAAAACATTGCACGGCCGCAAGCGTCCCACCACCGCAGCCATGCCGCCACCGCGATTCACGTCGAGCCTGGGTTGCGGGCGGTCCGGTGCGGTTTCATAAATCACCGGTTGCTCGGGCGCGGTGGGCAGCTTCAACTTCTGTGGAAGACAACGGAACTCATTCCAAGCAGCAATAATCTCTTCCGCCTGAGCCGGCTTGCTGAGCTTGATGGAAACCGATTCGGTGTGTCCATCTTCCACGGGAACGCGATTACAGTGCGCGCTCACGGCAATCTCCGCATCGGACACGCCTGCGCCATGGAATGAGCCGAGCAACTTGCGCGTCTCCGCTTCCATCTTGGGTTCTTCGCTCGGAATATACGGGATCACGTTGCCCAGAATATCCAGTGACGGCACGCCTGGATAACCGGCGCCACTCACCGCTTGCATGGTGACAACAAAAATCTTTTCCACTCCAAATCGGCGGTGCAACGGCGCCAACGCCAGCACCAGGCCCATGGCCGAACAATTGGGATTGGTCACCATGAATCCGCCGTTCTTCTGATACCACTTCTGCGTCTTCAGCAGAGGCAGGTGGTCGGCGTTTACTTCGGGAATCACCAGGGGCACGTCCTGCTCCATGCGAAACGCGCTGGAGTTCGACACCACCGCGTGACCAGCGGCGGCAAATTGTGGCTCAATCTCTTTCGCAGCGACGGCGTCCATGGCAGCAAATATCACCTTGGGTGTGCTCGCATTGGGCGCGGCAGGAAACACTTCCAGCTTGGCAACGCTTTCCGGCAGCGGCGTGTTCAAGCGCCATTTAACGGCTGCGGCGTAGGTCTTCCCCGCCGAGCGGTCCGAAGCGGCAAGCCACGCCACTTCAAACCACGGATGCTGGTCCAGCAACTGTATGAAGCGCTGTCCCACGGTCCCCGTCGCACCGAGAATGCCAACTGGAATTTTCTTGTTCATGAGTTCGTTAGGTCTTGAATTTTATCAGACGGCGAAAAGCGCTTAGCGACCGGAGACCAGATCACGCTTCCGCGGCTGTGCTTTTTCGCTTTACCAGGTACTCATCCGCAAACACGGCGACCAAAGCCGCGGTAGGAACAGCCACCAGCGCGCCCAGAACACCTCCGAGCGAACCACCGAGCGCCAAAGCGATGATCACGGCCAGCGGTGAGAGGTCGAGCGTGGACCTCATGATGCGCGGCGACAAATAGCCGCTTTCAAACTGCGCATAGACAACATAGAAGATCAGGACCCAAATCATCTTATGCGGAGAATCAAACGCGGCCACTCCAGCAGCCACGGCCATTGCGCTGAGCGGACCAACGATAGGCACGATATTCGCCAGACCAGCGTAGAGCGCGAGAAGATAAAAATACTTCAGGCCAAGAGAATAGAAAACAATCAAGCTAGCCAGTCCCAGGCAGGCCATCAAAAGCGCCTGGCCGATCAGCCAGTTTCTGGTGCGACGTTCTGCCCGCAACAAAGTGGCGTCCAGTCGCGCCTGCTGCCCGACGGGAAGCAGTGAGACCACCCAGTGAAACGCGCGATCGCCGTCGACGATGAAATACACCGTGAGGATTGCTCCGGTGAAGAAGCCGAAGATGCCTCCTGCGACGTTCAGGAAAACGCCACCGGCGCCGCTGGCAATTTCTGAAGCATATTTCTTCAGCGATGCGGGATTGAAATCCTGACCAAACGGCAAATGCTGCACCTTCTGTGTGAGTGCAGCCAGATGACTGGGCCAGTCGGCGGAAAAATTGCGCGCGTCACGATATACCGGCGGCAGAGCAACACCCACAAAAAGCGTGCCTGCCAGCAACAGCGTGAGCATCAGTACCAGGATGGCAAAGCCCCGGCTTGGCCGCCAGCCTTTGATGTGGATCTTACGAATCAGTCCGATGGCCGGCGAAAGCACGACCGCGAACAAGGCACTTACGTAAATCAGCAGCAGTACATCGCGGACCGTGTATGCAATCCAGAGAGCCAGCACTACGGCGAAAAAGAAGATGATGTCTGATCTCGTATTTTTCGCCATAGGTCGCAAGGAAGAGCTTCTCAGTCGCGAACGATCTCAACGTTGTTGGCTGCCACCGTCATCTTGATGACTTTGTAGTGGTCGCCTTCATCCGCCACCCAAAGCAGCCACTGGACGCCATCCGCATTCATTTGCACTTTGTTGAGCTCTCTCTCAACGCCTCGCACCAGGGTCTTGTCGCGGCCCATAAGTTCCACGGTAACGTTTCCGGAAAGATGCTGGTGAGGAACGAGCGTGCCAAACTGTATGGGGCTGCAGTGCAGCCGTCCGGTTTGCGGGACACATCCCGTGGCCAGATAGCGCCAGACCAGAATCTCGCGATGCGAAAAAAAGTTGTCGTCCAGAATCACCGTGGACAGCGGAAGGATGTACGGCACGGTTTGCTTTTTCTGGTCGGCAAACGTGATGTGTTCCACCAGAAGCTCCTCGTTGGGCTCAACGATGGATTCTTCCTTCAGCGGTACCGTGGAGTGCCAGGCATATTGCCGCAAACTGCCATCCGATCCAAATCGCATTTCGGAATTTTGCTCCGCTTTCGACGCACCATCGTCCACCTTGATTTGAGACGAGGCGACGTTGCCGGCTGGTCCTGACTCGATGTGGAAGGTCTCCGTGCCAATGCGTTTGCCATTCACGAAAATGCCAAAGCTGCCGGAGTCAACCGTTTGCTGCGTCTTCGACGCGTCCGGTTTATTTTTTTGGTCAGAGCTTGCGCCCAGGCACAATGCCGCCACAAAAAATACAAGGAAAACTTTTCCAACGGTTGATGTTTTCACTACTTCACCTCCGGCTCAAATGCGTGCACCAAATTGCCAATCTCCCTTGCGACTTCTTCTGTGCTTTTGCCTGATGTATCCACCCGAAACCGTGCGAGTGAATAAGCCTCGCGACGCGCTTCAAACAACTGGTCCAGACTGCTTTCGTCTAGTGCCAGCGGACGCGTGACGCCGTCAACTTTGCAACGACGCTTCAACTCGTCCAACGGCGCTTGCAGCCAGACGGTGAAGGCGCCAGCCTGCTGGAGCGCAATGCGGTTGCGCGGTTGCACAAACGTTCCGCCGCCCAGCGCGACCACGGAGTCGCCTGATGTACTTGCCAACAACTCGTCCAGCACAGCGCTCTCAATCTCGCGAAAATTTTCTTCACCAACGGCGGCGAAGATGGCGACAACGCTCTTCTGCTCGCGGGCTTCGATCATTTCATCCAGATCGCGGAAGCTCCAGCCCAAACGCTGCGCCAGAACCTTGCCCACAGTCGTCTTGCCTGCTCCCATGAAACCAACGAGAGCAACGCAAAAACCGCGTCGGCTTGAGGCAGCGCTGTTCATGGAAAGAAGCTCAATGGCGGCGCGGGCCGCACATTTATTGCTGCTTTACGCGGATTCTACCACTGAATGATTGCAGTTCCACCGACGAAGAGCCGGAATGGGAGGTACCTGCGAAGGAACGTCCTGGTGTCGGCACAAAGGTGTTGTGCGACCTTTCGCGAAACGGAAAATCGTTAATCACCGAGCCGGAGACCGATTGCGCGCTCAAATCCACTGACGCCGTTTCCGGAAGCGTCACATTAATCGCGCCGCTGTGCGTTACCAAACTGTAAGCGCCGCCGCCGGAGCAGTCGCCCTGATATGTGATATCGCCGCTGGTAGTGCTGACTTTCACTTTGGGTCCAGTGACGCTCACCATTTGCACCGACCCGCCGCTGGACATGATCTCCGCATGAACGCCCGTCAGGTTGCTCAAAGAGACCGGAGCGGTCAGGCTATGTACGTGGACGAAAGAGTTTGCGGCGTTACGTACGGTGATTTGGCCCGCGTCAGACGAGAAAGAAAAGTCGCCGTCGACATTTTCAATAGTGATGGGCGCAGTAGAAGTATTAACGACAATCGAAATTCCAGCAGGAACGGCAACATCGTAGTCCACTCGCGATTCATCGCTCGTGGACTTTGCGGACAGCACATGCGTGCGCGCTTCCACGCGCCGGGCTTCCGGTGTGTTGGTAAAGTCAATTTCAACTTTGTCGGAATACCGCGTGGCCGTAATGACAACTTGTCGCCCGGTGGAAGGATGCAGCGTGACCGACCCGCCACCGTTCACAATGCTGACAGATCCACCAGGAGCCAGGTTGAAGGTCTGCTTACGCGTGTCATTGGGAAGGGGCAGGGCGAGCGTAGACCCCAGAAGAGTGGCGCTCAGGGCAACAACACCGAGCGCGGTTTTCAGATGATGTCGATTCATTAGCTTTATGCCTTCTCTTTAGCCCTGTACTACGGCTACTGCAGCGAGCGAACGGTTGCCATTTCGTAGAGCATGGCTTTCTGGTCGTAAGCATCCATCAACTGCCGCTGCGCGGCGCTGTCTTCAGGATTGTCCTCCACAGTCTTCTTCGCGTCCACAATATAGGCGTTAACGCTCTTGAGACTGTCTTCATACGTCGCGCGCATCGCAGGCTGCTGCTTTGAAACCTGACCAATCAACTCCTGGTCGGCAACCACCTGCGCCTGCCCGGCAGCACTATTCTGCGCGACTTCCGGTTGCGTTGGCGTAGGGTGATAGTTCACCAGGACAACGCCCAGCAAAACAACGGCCGCCAGTCCGATGGCCCATCCCAGTGGTGTCCAACTCTTTGCTCGTGCCGAAAAGGCTTTTGAGGATGAGGAGGGTACCTGCGAGATCGTTTTTTGCGCCATCAGTGACGTTCGGCCCTCCGAAATCAGGCCCTCATTACGCAGAGAGCTCTGAATATTTTGCCAGACACGCGGGCTGGGGTCGTGCATCGGCAGCAACAACTTGGCCTGGTTGGCAATGTACTTAAGGTCCTGCACAACGCTCGCGCATTCCGTACACGATTGCAGGTGGGCCTCTTCTTCCGCGTTCCCGCCGCTGTCAATCGTGTGTGGCAGATTTTCCTGATACTTTTGGCAATTCATGTTTCTACTTCCTCCCCCAAATTGCTCCCTGTCGTCAGAACGCGCTTCCCGCGCGTTTCACTTCTTCGCGTTTCACGTTCCAGTGACGCCTTACTTGCTCAGCCGCCCTTAACGGCGGTTGGCCTTTTCGGCTCTTCTGAGCTTCAAAAGATCTCGTAACTTCAACCGTGCTTTGTGCAATTGCGATTTGCTGTTGCCAATGGAACAGCCCATCATCTCCGCAATTTCGTTATGCTCGTACCCTTCCACGTCGTGCAAAGTAAATACGATGCGATATCCCGGCGGCAGGTCCGCAATGGCCCGCTCCAGATTGACCCGATCCACAGACCCGGCAAGCACGTTGTCGCGCGCGCCAATGTCCCGTCGAGGTCCATCTTCATGCAAAGGCTCCAGCATCTCATCCAGCGAGATTTCCGGCAGCCCCTTCTTGCGCAACTGCATCAGGACAACATTCACCGCCATCCGGTGCAGCCATGTAGAAAATGCCGACTCACCCCGGAACGTCCCAATCTTGCGATAGAGCTGCATGAACGCGTCCTGGGTAAAATCTTCCGCCTGGGCCGTGTTCCCGGTCATACGCAAGCACAGCGAATAGACTCGACGCTTGTGGAACGCGTACAAAGCCTCGAAAGCTTCCGCATCGCCGGACTTGGCTCTTTCAATTGCCTCTGCTTCCGTCAGCCCTGGTGCGATCAGTTTTTTCGCTTGAGTCATTTGCCCTTGCAGGGCCGCTGATCTAATAGATGCGGCCCGGTTGCAGCTTCGTTGTACGATCCGTACTTGGTTCTCGGTATTTAGTACTGAGTATCTGGTACTCGGCGGCCGGCTCCCGGCCCAAAGCTCTTTGGATCGTACCAAAAATCATATCTTCCCGACCTCCTCTGCTCTCTCGCAGGACTCTAAGGAACTTAGATTGCCCGCCCTGATGTCCCGTTGGAGCAGGGAAGAATATTGGGCCAAAATCCCTGCTAGAGCGCTTCCAGAGTTCCTGTATCCCGGATGATCTGGTGTGTACGGACTTTTCACGGAGCACAGCCGACCGCGGCGGTGGCACGCAGCACAGGCGGGGGCGCCTGTGCTCCACGGTTGTATCAGGCTACACCCATCTGGAACCGCTCTAACAGGGAGAAAAACAGGGGAGATTTCAGCGTTTTGGTCCTCCCAGCCCTGCAAAACCCTGATTCCGTGGGACTTGTAGATTTCTCGTCTGATACGGAACAGGGCACGAACAGGGACGTAACAGGGAAAGAACAGGGAACATGCGGGGATCGCCGTGATCGCGCGTGATCGCCGTCATCGCCGTCATCGGAAAAGCACGTTCGCTTCCGGCTCCTGTCCGGCTAATTGCCAAGGGCTAACTGCCAATTGCCTCTTTTTCGCTGACTGCTGAGTGCTTCCTCGCTTAATTTTCAAAGATCGTTTCNNCTTTTTGGCTAGAAGCCAGCGGCTAGTGGCTGGTAGCTTCCTTCCAACGTCCGCAGATGGTACCGCAGATCTGAGAAACTGAACAGGCAACAAAAACGCTTTTTTAAAGCGATTTTGTTTCCGGAGCGCCCAGATCACGGCGACCTATCCCGCCTGCCCCGGCGTGCCGTGGGGCATGCCGTGGATGGCTAATTGCAACCGAGCCTCTGGAATTATCTCGCCGTTGTATTATGTTGGTTCGGAAGACCGTTGAGTAACCCAGCCCTATGGAGCAGCCGATGGCCGCGGAACATTTCGACGTGCTGATCATGGGGGCAGGTTTGTCGGGCATCGACGCCGCTTATCCCCTGCAAAAACTTTGCCCCAACAAGAGCTACGTCATCCTCGAGCAGCGGGAGCGCATCGGCGGCACCTGGGACCTGTTCCGCTATCCCGGCATCCGTTCCGACTCCGACATGCTCACCATGGGCTATGGGTTCCGTCCGTGGACCCATCCCAAGGCGATTTCTCCGGGAGACGACATCCGCGACTACATCACGGACACCGCGCGTGACGCAGGCATCGACCGCAACATTCGCTTCCGGCACACCATCAAGCGGGCAAGGTGGTCGTCGAAAGAGGCCAAGTGGACAGTCGAGGCCGTCCGCAAATCGCCCGCTGATCGTAATGACAAAGCCCGCAACGACGCCCGCAATAATAATGAAGGCCGCCCCGATGGTCGCCCAGATGGTGAAGCCGAAACCAAAGCTGAAACCCAAGCCGAAACCAAAGACGAAGCCGTAACGCTCACCTGCAATTTCCTGTTCTCCTGTGCAGGCTATTACCGCTATTCCGCCGGACACTCGCCGGATTTCCCCAACACCGCCCGCTTCCACGGACGCATCGTCCACCCGCAAGCCTGGCCCGACGACCTGGACTACGCCGGAAAACGCGTAGTCATCATCGGCAGCGGCGCCACGGCCGTAACGCTGCTGCCTGCCATGGCCCGGACTGCCGGCCATGTAACCATGTTGCAGCGCTCGCCCACGTATGTGATTTCAAGGCCCGAGAAGGACAAGATCGCCAACGGTCTGCGTCGCGTGCTACCGGCTAGGCTGGCCTATCGGCTCAGCCGCTGGAAAAACGTGGCGTTCATGACCTATGTCTACCAACTCTCGCAGTGCTTTCCCAATTTCGTAAAAAAAGGCCTCGTCAAACAGGCCCGCGAGCAACTGGGGACAGACTTCGACGTCGCCACCCACTTCACGCCAAGCTACCGGCCCTGGCAACAGCGTATGTGTCTGGTCCCCGACGGCGACATGTTTGCAACCATCAAAGCGGACCGCGCCAGCGTAGTCACCGACCAAATCGCAACCTTCACCGAAAAAGGCATCCTGCTGAAATCGGGCAAAGAACTCGAAGCCGACATCATCGTCACCGCCACGGGCCTGGCCATGCAGGCATTCGGCGGAGCCGAGCTCTTCGTCGACAAACAACCCGTGGTCCCCGGCGAAACTCTCGCTTACAAAGGCGTAATGATGTCGGGTGTCCCGAACTTTGCGTCCGTGTTCGGCTACATCAATGCGTCATGGACGCTGAAGGCCGATTTGATCTGCAATTATGTATGCTGGCTCCTGAACTTCATGGACCGGAAAGGGCGTGCGTCAGGTAACGCCCAAGGCCCACGGCGAGAGCGCAACCGCGCCTTTCGTAGAATGCTTCACACCCGGCTACATCAGCCGGGTCCGATAAGCCTCAGGTTCTGCCTCCAAAATTACCCGATTACCAGATTTCCCGATTACCCAATTCTCCTGAACCCGCCGCAGGCTTCCTCCAGCCACGACTTCGCACCAATCGGCGAGATCGAACCGGCGTCGCTCTGTCGGGTCGGATAATCGGCGCTTCGGTCGCGGATTCCAAGCTTTTCTTGTCGTTCTTGGCAACTTGACACGCCCGCCCGGCTGGGCGTGGGGTTCGCGTGGGCAGCTAATTGGATTAGTCGCGGCGAAAAAGTGGTGTCCAGTGATCCGATTTATCCCACAATATCGGTAAGGAGTTGTTGGGGCAATTGTGACTGAAGACCACAAGGGCTTGGCAATCACCATATCCAAGGGGAGCTTGCCTGCAGAGCGTCACTCCCTTCTGGTATGCGATATCTCTCGCCCGGAGGCGCTCCGCGTCGGATTGGAAAACCAGGGAGCCAGGGAGAAAGCACTTTTGACTATCATCGAGCGGGTCACAGACGTGAATCTTCATATCTAAACCGAGGCGCTCTGCGGCCTCTTCAACCTTTTCCGTCCCTGAATGAAATCCTGATATTGAAACAAACACAATCCTCAACAGCGCTCGCAATTCATCTCCAAACTCTAGCGCGAGCCTCTCCAAATACTCGCATGCGGAATTACCACTTCCAATGAAGTCATCCACGAACACGAGCGCTTGATATCCTTCCTTTTGTAAGGTCTGGTGTAAACGCCCCAATTCAATTACGTTCTCGCGATAAATTGAGTTCTCGTCAGCATATAGACGCGCAAAGTGTGCGCCGCTCTTGCCCGGCCCGTCAAGATAACTCACAACAATATCCGAACGCTTTACTTGTCGATAACCTCGTTTATCGATCAAACCGCGGGTAACGATGCCATGCGCCTCCTTCATGCGGCTTCGCACTTCATCCTCTGAATAGAATCTCACCTTTTGGAGCAACGTAAACATTGCTCGTTGCTCCGTGTTATCGCCAAACTGCTCTATCCAAGCACGAACCTCCTCCGGTCCAACTCGCCGTCCTTTGTAGGGCGACCAAGAAGAGCACAGAATTATGAGTTCCTCTGGACGCACCCTGGCTTTCTCTTCCTCCTGCTTGCGCGCCCGAATCGCTTCGAGGTCGGTGAATGTTGTGCTGATTTCAAGAGGTCCAACTTCTTTCAGCCACAGGCCAAAAAATGGAATCTTGCAGGAATAAGTACCGCCATTGAATGTGAGCACTTGGCGGTGGATGAATTCCCCCAACTCCCGCTCCACTGCGTATTCATCCATCCCGAACATCTGTGCACCATAAATTACCGATTCTTTTGTAACGAACCCCGCTTTGCGCATCGCGGCCACAAGCGCAAGAAGCACCTGCCTTCGCTGCATCGACTTTTCTTCTTGCCGATCACCGGGTTCAAGAATTCCGTCTTCCCAAAAATGAGAAAAGCAGGCGGCAGCCCTCGTTAATACNNAAAGCTTGCAGGAGAACAATTCTGCAAAGCCGCAGCGACCGCTTCATTTATCTCACTTGCAGTGACGTGACAATCACGCCTTGTCACCATCAATTTGAACAGCGACCGGCATATTTGCACCGTAAAATATGGATTCCCTGCCGCTACTTCGTACAGTTTCACAATCGCTTCATCTGTAAAGAGTAGCCATGTTTTGACAGATCTCTTGATTAGGTCATGAAAATCCGTCCAGTCCCGCTCTTTTTCGAAATAATCTATCCGAATCATCTGAAATTTGTTGAGTGCCTCACCTTGGCAGTCAAACACAAATTGCATTCGTTCGCCGCCAACCAATATGAATCCGACATGCGGCATGTGGGATATGCTGCGAATCGTTGAAAAAAAAGCATCTCCAATGAGCCCCCTTTTGAATATGTCCACGGGAACCTTGTCGAACTCATCAAGGATAAAAATCATTCGGAGTTCAGGCGCTATTGCATGGATATCGTCGAGGAAGTCGAAAAGCGGAGTAAGAGCGCCATCAAACTGAGGAATTTGGACAGCCAGAAACCGCTTGTCTGATTGCCTTATTTGCCTGCATAGCCGCGTACCGAGCTGCTCAATCGTTCGATTCGCTGAGGGGTGGACATATGCACCCGTTTCCACGTATATGACTAAAAAGGCCTTGTCCTTATCAGCCAATAATTTCGACTTCACTGCATTTGCGATCGAGGTTTTTCCAACACGCTTTTGCCCATAAATGCAACTTGAGCCCACCGTGTTTCCTTTGACATGGCTGATGAGTCTGCTTAATGTTTCGGTCCTTCCAATCAGATCATTGTCGCTTGACACGGGATCTAGCAAATACGGTTCTTGAAGAGCTAAATTATCCCAATCGATTCCTGAGGGTTGACCAGTCACCTCTACAAGCTCGCTGCGCACTAATTGCGTTCGGTCGAAGTTTCTCCATTCCCATTCAAGCTCAACCAGAATATTGTCCACGGGCCGCCGCAGAGTGACGGGGAACTCTACCGTGATCGGTCGTGGGGCGAGGTCGCCCAGAAATAGCTCTGATCTGTGCAACTCAACGGCATCATCGATGGCCTTGACTCGACAAAACACATCAAACGCATAACCTGGACCGTTGTTGTTAAGAGTAAAGGAAAAATTTAAAGCAAGGCCCGGGGAGTATAACGGGTAGCGTTTTTCGGGGGGTTTCAAAGTTAACGATGCCGGCGCGCTCACGCCGCTCTTTTCGAATCGATTCATGCAGAGCTGAAGAAGCTTTAGAGCGAACGAAGCAAGGTACTCCCGACTGTAACGGCCTGGATGTTTTTGAGCCTGGAGCAAATAACGCTCAAGTATGCTCTTGCAATTTTGATAAGCTTCGATCGCATTCTCTTCTCCTGCATAAAAATAATCTTGAACCGCAGTTGAGATATCCTCTAACCGCGCACCACTAATCATCTCCTTGTCAACAAATGGTGAGATGATCGGACGCGCTTTACCTACCGCCTTCTTGATGTCATGAAACGCAATACTTACTCCTTCCCAATGATCCGACTCCAAGTGATCTAAAACTGACAGAGCCGCGCTGATCGCCGACTCCATGCCAAAGACGTATGCCCGTAGCACGCGCTCCTTTTCAAAGGCTTGTCTCTTGGCATCAATTTTGAGCGACCCATATAAATGGTTGGCGAAAGTTGAATCCAAGAGCCTGAAGGTTTCACCGCGAAAAGTTGTCGCATTGCCAAACCATGTCTCCGAATAGGCCAGAAATCGCAACAGACACGTTGCTATAAAATGCCTAGTTTGATCGCTGTAGTTACGGTCAAAAATGTCCTTTTCAGGATCCGACAATTCCGTAACGCCCGTTTGAGTTAGGACGGCTCGGCAAAAGACCCGGCGCAGCTGTGCGCGGGCGGCATCATCTTTAGCGCCACCGAAGACATCGAGTATCGTCTCAATAGCTTTGAGCGGAGCGGTTGAAGCGCTCTCCTCAATTAAGGGTATGTCAATTTGAGAGCTAGCTATTACTACCACACAATACCTCCCGAACAGTTCTTACTCCATAGGGGTCAGGGTTCACAAATTATAACTCAGATTCAGAACTGTACCACGATGTGGTGCAACCCAATGTTCGAGATTGTGAATCCTGGCTAGGTGTGCAAGAACATATAGATGCTTGGCACCAAAAACAATTCAGCAAAGGTCCCGACGACGCTCTTAACTGCGAAGTCTCGAGCGATACAGAATTGGTGGCCCGAACTCACAGGCAAAGCGGGGGCAGACGGGCGACGTTATGCGACAAACACTTGACCACTTGGAAAGCATGAGTCCGAGGTATCCGATTTCACAGCTAATGGCGTTTTGCGGTCTGCGAAAGCAGCTTGACCGCATCTGCAGCCGCGCTGCCTAATTCCTCGACAAACAGGCGGGCAAAATCTTGCGGCTTTGTATTTGGCGAGCCCTTCCTCGCGTGGTTTAAGTAAGGGTTCATGACCGTCGCTCGCAGAACGATTAGTCCCTCAGCCAAGTAGTCCGTGCGAGCCTTGGCAGACAAGCCGCAACGCCCGAACAGGTTTTGGAGCGATTCAACTGGATACTGGGCGATATCAAATGTTGTGTTTGAAATGAAAAATGGCTGAGAATAGCTGTATTTTCTCTCGCCGAACTCGGATTCAATCGCAAATTTTTTGTACACAGCTTTTGTGAGTTTATTCATATCCAAGAGTGAGCTGGACGTTTTCTTCTTTACCACGAAGGTCACAATGTTAGTGTCGGGCATATCTGGTGTCGCAGAAATAAACTCATAGTCGATTCCATGCTCGTCAGCATCTTTGATCGCGCTCCAGCGAATGAGCCATTCGTAAAACGTCCTGGCTGCGACCAGAGACTCGCGAATGATCATGCCCTGTGCGCGTGCCGTCAGCGGAATAGCCTTAATGGAAAGCCATAGGGCTGCAGCCGCCGCTCCGGGCCTGGAACCCTCAAGAATAAATGGACTAAAAGAATCGATCGCTATCTTTCGTGGGTCAGACGTTGAATCTATCACGCTGTGCCGCGGAGGCAAATGCAAAAGGGGGTCTTGAACACTCGCGGTGATATATGGCGCCTTCTGTTGTACGAATAGGCGGACACGATCGTTTCGGAAAGCAACGCATCCGCTGGGATAATGCCCGTATCCCAGTTTGTGAGGATCAACCGTGACCGACTCGGCGAGAGGGAACGCGATAAACGCGCTTCCAACATTGACATCCGGCCAAATCAAGCGCAGGCGTTTCGCGGACGGGCCGATCCCAACTTCAACTTTCTCTTTGGTATAGCGCTGAATCCAGTCGATGATATCGAGCAATCCGAGACGCCACTCTCCGGTCAGAGCGGGGTCGACGTTTCTATCCTTGAATCGTTCAGGGAATCTCGCAAGAAGGTTGATATATTCTCCAATTCGACCCTCATCAAGAAGCCGTTCCATACCCTGCAACGCATGCTGAATTCTTTCCTCAAACGGTGCAACGACCGTCCTTACACCTTCCCGACGAGCCGAGAGGCCATCGGTGGTGTCCTTACGGGCTTGTTCATCCGGCTGTTTCGACACTTCACCCGCGCCCTGTACATCAGGGGTGTCGCTCGTTCCGGTGCTCGATGACGCCGGGCGACTATCGCCCGCGGAGGACGGCGACGTTTCTGAGCCAACCTTCTTGTCGATTTGCGCCGCGAACGCTCGATGCCAGTCAACCAGGTTCCCACGATAATCGATTCCGAACTGCTTGCTCAGCTTAATCACCATAGCTTCAAGCTGATCCTGCGGGTCAATGCAGAACAACGAGCGGATATACCCGCCCCATGCAGAGTCAATGTGGATCCAAAAGGAGGCGTTGTGCTCCTCCTCCAAACGCCTCCGAAGGTCTGTAATCTTATGAACAGGGTCGACGGCACCTTCTTCGGTTGTTCCAACGGAGGCTACAACGCACAACGGAACCCTACGTGCCTTAATGAGATTTAGTAACTTGTGTTCCAAGTCAGTGACATCCATTCGGAAGGACGCGTCTGGCCTAACGCTAATGAGATTATTCTGCCCGATACCCAGCAAGTCCACGGCCTTAGCGAGGCTATAATGACGGGTGCCACAAACCAAGACCGCTGGTGGAAATTTTGTCAGCACTTCCCCGATTCCATGGCTCAGGCTGTGTTTACTCCTCTTCAGCAGGTCCCACGCTTGCGTTCCCAGCCTGTCGCCAGCCAATTGTGAAAACTCATCTTTCTGCCGCAATGCAGAAATGTATTTCGATAGCAAGTAAATGGCCTCATTTGGCTTGATCAACAACAAGTCATAGGGATCTACTTCTCGGATATCGACCGTTTTACCTTTTACATTCTTGAGTTCCACGCCGACTCTTGCATTAGGCATTTGAATCATGATGGCAAGGTCTTTATCAAACGAGACATCCCGGACTGAGAGTGGAAAATATCTTATCTGGCGGGCAGCCCACAAGGCCTCCATGTTAGCGACGGTCCCGCCTGAGGTAATGTGGCACCAGCCATATTCTCTCTGGTTTTGGCGTCTGTAGTACTCCTTCGCGTCCTCTCCATCGGGGGCGGGAACTGGTGGTGGCGCGAACCCGAGCATTGTGAGCAGAGAGCTACACGCTTCAATCTCTAGTTCTGTAGTTACCGGGGCCGCTTCCGGCGTGACGTTGTTGGGGTTATACAACATCCCAGCGATATACCCGAGAGTTGATGAAATGACCGTATCGGAAAGCTGATGGGCAACGTAACGAGGGCTATAAAAAGGGAAGTTGCGTCGCAGCTGCGCTAACAATTCATGGACGTGCTGGCTTAGCAAATCGTGCTGTTCTACAAAATCGCGCTGCAGGAGCTTTGAAATTTGAATGGGGTCTTCTGGAAAATAATTCCTTCGCCAATGGAAGTAGTCGCGGGTTATTGCCAGAAGAAGTTGCTCCATTACTTCAGCATTCTCCGCTTTCGGTCCCAAGAACCATGCGAGATGCGCGGACTCTGATCTCATTTAAGGATGCCTCACAGTCTTTTGCTCCACGTTGCTAGGGCGACAGAAGGGTCACTCATTGCTCAATGGGCGGCAATTATCCGCTGCTCTATCCTGAAAGACAAGTAGTTTCTTGCCTTCAAGGTGGCGGATGGCCCGCCCCTTCGCGTTTTCAGCTGCTTTCGTCGCGTCAATATTCCATGCCTAGAAGCTGCTTGACTCTGTCCCGCTTCTGCCGGACAATCGCGGCATGCTTCTGCCACCTCTCTCTTCTCCGCCAACTCTTCCAGAGTGGGTAAAAGTTCTGATAATCGCACTGTCAGGTGTGGCGACTGGTACCCTACTCGAACCGCTTAAGCAATGGATCGGGCTCCAATACACAAGTCGGCGGGCAAGAAAAGCGATTTACAAGGAAATGGGTATGATGTTCAAAGTATTTTCAATCAGTTCGCTTCCCGGCGCTTCGGCGGGATTTGCGCGGAGTCACATCAACCACGGCTACAGGGAAGACTACGACTATTATTACAAGCAACAACGAGAAGCCTTTCATCGCATAAAGGAATACTATGACATCGTTGGACTCTATCGCTTCGTGGAGAGAATCCGAAAAGATGTTCTCGAAGATGATGCGGATCCCCTTGCGGCGGCAAAGCTTATCGTGGCGGATTTTGAGATGCGGTTCAAAGCGGGTCGATTAAGCTCAAATTTGGTCAAACATTACGCAGAAGATTTCATGAAAGCAGCCAGGCAATATTGATGGCGTGTGGTGGGTGGCCTGCCCTTTCCCGACCCCGATGGAAATGTGCTTTTTGATTTTGCGAGGTTTCGCGATGCCGAGGGTGGCCGGGTGCCCCATGCTTGCCGCGTTCTTGCCGAATGGAAGGATTAAAATAGCGCTCCAGGCATCCTAAATTGGTTCACGTTTCTGGTTCCTTTTCGACCTTCCACTCGGAGAAACGCTTGAATTGGGCAACTTCCTCGCTGCCCCGATACATCTTGTTGCCTTGACGATGATAAATCGCAGCCAGTTGGCGCGGTTGTTGGATCAAAAGATCCGGGTCAATCAATAGCTCTGGCGCATTCATAAATTTGCCGCTGAAAAAATTGTGATATCCGCCTGCCCAAGCATATTTGGGCCAGATTCCAGGATCTGAATCAAACTCCTTGAGGCAATTTCGAATTAGCTCCCCGTGCAGTTTCAAGTCATCGATAAAGCTGTTCGGGATTTCCTCTGCACCATCGATGGGGGAAAACAAATAGTTCAAAAACATCTGTGAATCGGAGTCTACCAACAATGCATCGTTGTGTGGGGTCCCGCTAACATCCGAGCAGTACACCAGATGATGATGTACGAGATCCATAGCAGCTGGCGCCAATACTACTCTTGGATCTCGGGCCAATTTCGATTCAGCCTCGTAAGCGTCCAGCAGGCCCTTGCCGAAAACCATATCTTCGTCCATGTATAGTTGGCCTACGGTGATGCCTCCCCTTATGAAAAACCCATGCTTGAGAAGAGTGAATTGGTAGAGCCCAACAATTGAGATCATCCTGCCGAATTCGCTCTCGCCATCGTCATGTATCGGAAAGCCCAGAACTATATTGTCCGTGAATAACTTCACGACATACGGGGCATCTTGGATGCTATCCAGGCGATAGGCGGTTGGGTTAGGAATTAGATCTCGTTTGGCCTCTTCCAGAGCTCGGCTCAATTGGAGAAGCAATTCGTGCACGGTGCCATTGGCAGTCGCTTTTAACACACGTGAGCTGAAACCGAGAATGTCTAGAAATACGACCCACGACGTACGCATCCATGGCTGGTCTTCGCTTGTGCGATAAGGATTTTTGAATTTGGCAGTCATGCCAACTCCACCGTCCTGTAATCAGTCCATATTATAGGGGGGGCGATCGGAATAGACGGGACGTTTTCTGGTACTTGTCCCTAGTGCCTGGTCTGGCTCAAGTGCTCCACGGCCGGGACAGGTTGCCGTTGTGTTTCCGAGGACGTTAGGGAACATTTCGTCTGTCCCCGGTTTCACCATCAGGGCGATTGGCAAAAATGATCGTTAATTCTGGCCCCTGGTCGCGCTCCCCGAACTCAAAACCGTGATGTGCGTGATAGCCCGGGATCTTCCCAGTAACGGACGAAAGATTCCCGCACCTTGCTGCCGCAGGCCGATTTTTCTTAGTCGGAGCGTGTTTCTCGCGAAGCCCTGACCAGAGTCGAAGGGGCAGCGTCAGCGAAGCGACATGAGAAAAGCGATTTCTTCCCTATTGCTTTCGCGTCTTAGACGTTCGAAGATCCGGGTTTTCATGCTGCTGACAAAAGGCATTGTTTAAGGGGCCCCTTCGACTGCGCTCAGGGTTTCGCGCCGTTGGCGCTCAAGCTGGGAAACCGCGCGGGCCTACGGCAGTTCGGAGGGAAGTCTTTCGTTCGCTACCCAGCCCTTAGCAAATGCGGCGGACTTGTCCGCCACACTTGCACGGACTGGGCTACCCTGGGCTACCCTTATGCCGCCCTGCTGGGGCTGGAGTATCGATGCGTTGAAAGTCTCGTCAACCTTGTGTGTCCTTCATTCGCCACCTTTGACAAATCTGTTTCTCCGACGAGGAGAAGGGCGATTCGGGGGACTGCACGCCAGGTTTCTCGAAGTCCTGTCAGCGTGAGGCTGGCGCTTCCTTGAGTTCTTTGAGCGCCTTTTGTCCCTGAAACCATTTCAACAGTAAGAAGCCATGGATTCCGAAGGACCAAAATGAAAATATCATGGCGAGCGGGACCAGGTCCGCGCCATACAGAATCAAACCCGCGAGAAACGCCCAGCGATGGCCCTTCCGTGCCGCCAATCCCAGCAATACCAGGGCAACTACCCAAGCTGCCCCTGCGCCGTATACCAGTAGAGGATTGATCTGGCCCGTGTAATACGCATACCTGTTCAACAGGTCAATCGCACCGATGTTGACAAGAATCAGCACCCGTATAGGAAGCACCCCGGTACTGAGCACGGCCAGGCCCGCAGCCAGAAAAAAGTAGTTCGCAGCGCTTCGGCTGTCAGACAGTAGATCGGCACGGCGTTGCTCCTCAGCCGCCTGGTACTCCTCGTCTGTCCGGCCTGCACCGACGTTCAACGTTTGCATAAAGAAGGGAGAACTATAAAGCCTGGACCGTCACGAGTCCAGATCTGTCCCGGAGTTTCACCCGCGACGGCGGGTGGCCCGGCCATCGTCTTTTCCGTCTTCCTCCGCTTTCGTGCGCATCACGATACCGAGGGTGAGAAAAAAAGCAATTGCGTAGCGACCGTTCTGGGGGGCTGCTGTGGCCGGAAGCACAAGAGACAGATGTCACTTGGACCGAATGTTCTTGAGTACCCGTTGAATGCTCGAGACCACTTTTTCAGCCTCATCCTCAGTCATCGCAAGCTTGAAAGAATCTGTTCTACCATCCCCGCCCTCCTCCAGCGGTGACTCAACAAACAGTAGAAGCACGACACCCTTTGGCCATCCTCTGGAACCGGCGTTATGCTTCATCAGGTTAACCGTCTGGTCAGTTCTTATCTCCATATCTCCTAATCTCCTTTTGGCTTAGATGTCTCGTTTAGCAAAATATTATTGTTTAGCTGCGACCATTGCACGTCCAAAGGCGGGATAGAGAGACTAACTCAGGCCTGCCACAGCCATCGGGCGGTCTCGACGTGTTTGTCGTAGACCATTGAACCTGCGAAACCCCAGGCGAGAGTTTGGCCGGGTGCACCAGGTTTGGTTTGATTTCTCGCACCTCACGACAATCGAGGGTGGCCCATCCTTCGCGGTTTTGATTTTTGCGAAGGGTGGGATTCGAGGACGGTAGCACTACATTTTGATGCACGCCCACAAAGCAATTGGCAATCCACGGCACGCCCCACGGCTCGCCGGGGCAGCCGGGAACCGTTCGGCTGGTTGCGGTGTCTTAAGAATTTGCGGCCGAATTTATAACCGCATCTGCAGAGGTGGAGGAATGAAAACCTGTTTGCTGGCGATGCTGTCGCTTCTAGTCTCTTCATCCTCCCCAGCGCAACTTCGCTACACGGAAAAGCAGGTAATCGCGTACGCGAAGTCCATTGACGTGAAGACGCTCGACCCCTCCCTGCCCTCGCAGCACCTTGACGACTGGCTCCAGTCCGGGCCGCCACACGCTCACATCGCGTATTGGTCAGTGGAAGACACCTGTGATCTCAAGCCGGACTCTCCGAAAATAGATTATCCCCTTTGCGCACGGATTGGGTTTAGCCGTAATGATAAGGGTGGGTTTATCCTGGTGCAGGTCGGAACCCACCGCAGGGGGATCGTTGGTCGTCCGCAACTCTTTGGGGACATCGGAGTTGTGAAGACGGGGACGAAGGAGGGCTGGACCTTGACGGGCAGCGCCGAGCGGCTCTCGGACCTTCCCGCCCTTCTCGATTAGCAAAGCGGCTACCCGCCATTTTTTAGACTAGGGGCGAAAGGCATTATTTAGGGCGCTCCACAGCGTTGCGCGCAGGCCTTGCGGCAGCAAGGTATGGGAATCTTTCGTTCGTTACCCAGGGCTTAGCCACATCGCCGCGCATCCGCGCAGCGATATGTCACGCACCTGGGCTACCCTTATTTCACCCCGCTGGGGCTGGATTCTCGTTTGGTTGAGGGCTTCGTCGTCTCCTTCATTCGTGGCCTTAAAACAAATCAGCCTCACAGAGACGACAAGTATCAGGGCATGAGTTTAGCGGGACGCCATCCCACGGCTACTCGGCGCGCAGTGCTTGTATAACGTCGACGCGCGCGGCGCGTGCCGCCGGCAGCATGGACGCGACGATGGCGACCGTCAGGAGCACGATCGCCGAGAGGGCCACCGGCAGGACGCCGGGCATCTTCACGTCCAGGAAATACCTGCCCGCCAAACGCGCCAGCGCGAACCCAAAAGCCGCGCCGGCGAGGACTCCCAGCGAAGCCATTGCGCCGCCTTCTGCGATAACACCTTTGAGGAGCTGCCGCGGCTGCGATCCGAGCGCGAGCCGGATGCCGAATTCCCGCGTCCGCGCGCTGACCGAAAATGCCAGCACGCCGGCGACGCCCACCACGGCAATCGCCAACGCCAGGGCCGCGAACACGCCGAACACCACCGAGTTCAGGCGCTCCGGCGTCAGCACTTCGGCGCGCACATCTTTGAGAGTGGCGGCGTGCTCGACCGGTTGATCGGCGGAGAGGTCGCGAATGATGCGCGTGACCGGCGCGACCAAAGCATAAGGATCCGTACCCGTGTGAATGAAGAGGGCGCCGCCGAACAATGGCCCGTCTTCAAAGGTGTTATAGATCGTGAGAGTGGGCTGGGGAACCATGTGTTCGTCGTCGATATCGGCCGTGACGCCGATGATGCGGTGGGGCCCCCTGGTACGCGCCTTCTCCTGATCGGTTCCGGGAAGAAATTGCAGGACGGGATCCGTCCAATAGATATGCCGGTTGACGGCATCCTGGTTGGGGAACATGCGCTGGGCCAGTGTTTGGCTGACAATCACCACCGGCTCTGAGCTCTGGGCATCGCGAGCATCGAAATCCCGGCCCGCGATGATGGGGGTCCCCAGCGCGGCGAAGAATCCTGGGGAGATGGCGCGCCACTGCGCGCGCGGATCGTCTACGCCGGGCACGTGGGCGTGACCTTCCCCGGAGAATTGCAGTCCCGGGCCTGTGCCCCCACCGCGCCAGGGTATGGCACTGCCCCATGCTGTGGTGTTCACACCCGGCAAAGCATCAATGCGACGGATCGTTTCCTTGTAGAAATCGACGACCTGCTGCGGCGTCTTTCCGTAGGACATCGCCGGAACGTCGATGGACAGGACGTGCTGCGTGTCAAAGCCCGTCTGCGTCCTTTGCAGCTCAATCAGCGTAGTGACCAGCGCGCTGGCGCCGGCCAGCAGCACGAAGGACGCGGCGATTTGCGTCACCGCGAAGACCCGCTGGCGCCGGCTGGTGCTGCCCGTAATGCGCGCGCTGCCACTCGACAGGCTCAGGCCATGGGACGCGTCGCCCGACGGCAGGCGCGGGACAAACGCCAAAACCACCGCGGCGACGATGGCCAGGGCCGCCCCCATCCATAGCAGGCTGGAATCGACCGTCAAATCCAGCGCGCGGACCGAGAAGCGCGAAGCGTAGCGGGCCAGGACCGCCACCATCGGCTGCGCGCTTATGACGCCGAGTACGGCGCCGGCCACGCAGAGCACAAGGCTTTCCGCCAGCAGCATCCGGCGCAGCGCGCCGCGGCTTGCGCCCAGCGCCGTGCGGATGGCCAGTTCGTTTTCCCGGCGGACCGTCCGTGCCAGAATCAAGTTGGCGACGTTGGAACACGCGATGATGAACAGCAGCCCGGACGCAGCCAGCAGCACCAGCAACACGGTCCTGGCGCCTGAAGTGACTTCTTCGCGGAATGGCCTGACCCCGATCTGGAAGTTGGCTTGCTTTGAATACGCTTCAGGATGTTTTTCGGTCATCGCCACGTAAGCAGTGCGCAACTCGGCGCGAGCCTGGTCGAGAGTGGCTCCCGGAGCCAGGCGACCAAAGAGTTCGGTCATGCGATGTACGCGACCGGTAACCATGGTTGCAGACATGTGATGCGGGCTGGTGACCATGTTGGAGATTATTTCGGTATCTTGAGGATAGGGCACACAGGGTTCGAGCACGCCAATGATGGTCGCCGACCGGTCCCCTATGCTGCCGAGGCGAATCGTTTTGCCGATGACGGAGGGATCCTTATTGAAAGCGGTCGTCCAGAAACGATACGTGAGAACCGCGACGCCGGCGGCGTTGGGACCGTCGTCTTGAGGACCGATGAGACGTCCGAGGACAGGATGAAGGCCCATCACGTCAAAATACGAGCCGCTGACAACTCCGCCTTTAATGGAGCGAGGCTCGCCCAGGCCAACCATGGTGAAGCCCATTACCGAGAAGTCGCCGAACGCGCTCAGGGTTTTGACGCCGGCGCTCAAATCCTGGATCTCCGGCACCGAAAAGGTACTGTTGTCGTCGCCGATGCCGGGTGCGCTCTGCCGGATATAAATCAGCCGGGCCTCATCGCGGTTGACCAGAGGCTTGAGCAGAACACCGCGCACCAGCGTGAAAATAGCGGAATTGGCGCCGATGCCAAGCGCCAGTGTGAGAATCACGGCGATCGCCAGCCCTGGCGTGCGCATTAACGAGTGAACCGCAACTCTCAGATCCCGCAAGAATGGCATGTTCTTACCTCCGTCCTGGAAGGGATATCAGCATCACGTTTGCCAAATGCTAAGTGACACATTGTAAATCACTTAATGTGCGGTGAGTTGGTCCCCCGCTGTTCGTTTCCGCACACCCCTATCGCAAAATCGGACACCGTTCGGGGCCAGCGGTTGGTTTTTGCGAAGGGCGGGATTCAAGAGTGTAGGCACGATAATTTCTTGCTTATCCCACGAGCAACGTGTCGCGCCTACGGCGCTCGGAATCTGGGGTAAACGTTTCCTATGGTTACGTCGCTATGCGATTCCACCATAGGCTATCCTGCTGCCGTGCCTCTGGCCTTCGGGTGCGGTGGACCCGCAAGAGCGCAAGCAGATTCCTCACTACATTCGGAATGACAAGTCGCGGCGGTTTCCAGGGCCGAGCGCCCCGCCTTTCCTCCATTCGCGGCCAAGCTGCGCGGCATCATCTTTGACGCTTGTTCAGTTTGTCGAGAGTACGCTTCAACTGTTCAAGCTTCTGTCCCGCCTCGCCGAGCTTCCCTTCCGCCGTTAAACGCTGGTAGTCGGCCAGGTCTTTGGCCGCTTCCGCGATGAGCGCGTCGCGGTCCGTTGCGGGCTGGGGTGCAGAGGATGCCGAGGTGGATGCCGAGGTGGATGCCGAGGTGGATGCCGAGGTGGATGCCGAGGTGGATGCCGGCGCGGACCGCGCCGGCTCGGCGGAGGCGGCCGCAGGGCTCATTGCAGCGGGACTCATTGCTGCTGGACTCATTGACGAAACGCCTCCTCCAAAAAGAGCATTCATCGCCGACTCGAAGGTTGGTCCGTAGGCGAGCCGGTCTTGCAGCGCGAGCACGACGAGACGCAATTCCGGCATGGGACTCCGCTCCGCCTGCAGGTAGATCGGCTCGGCATACAACAGGGCGCGCCCGGTTGGAATCACCAGCAGGGCCCCGCGCTTCACGTGCGAGCCTTGCTGGTTCCACAGCGTCAATTGTCCGGAGAGCTGCGCGTTCTGGTCGATTCGCGCTTCGATCTGCTGCGGTCCATCGACCAGCTTGGTTTTCGGAAAGTCGTAGACCACCGATGTACCGTAGTGAGCGCCATCGCTCCGCCCGGCGATCCAGCCGATCATATTGTTCCGGTTGGCGGGCGTAAACGGCAGAATCTCCACGAATTCCATGCCGCTTTCGCCCGGAAGCTTCATCAGCACAAAATTTGGCTCCATTGGCACTGCGGTTTGCGCGCCACTGGCGTCCACACCGGCTTGGCTGGCGACCGTCCAGAGGTCCTCGCGGTTGTAGAACACCTCCGGATCCGTCATGTGATAGAGCCCGTACACGGCCGCCTGGAGCTTGAGGAACAGCTCGGGATACCGGACGTGCGCGCGCACGCCGGGCGGCATCGTCTCGCCGTCCTTGAACAGGCTCGGAAAGATGCGGCGATAGGCTTCAATGATCGGATCATCCGGATCGAANNTCCGTCATGTGATACAGACCGTACACGTTTGCCTGCAGCTTGAGCAGCAACTCGGGATAGCGCACGTGTTTACGAAGCTCCGGCGGCATCTGCGCCGCGTCCTTGAAGAGCGCGGGAAAGATGCGGCGGTACGCCGAGATGATCGGGTCGTCCGTATCGAACACGTAAAAAGTCGTGGTTCCGTCATAGGCGTCGATGACCACCTTAACGCTGTTCCGCATGTAATTGATGGGTTCACGGTTGAGTTGGTTGTGGCTTGAATACGGATAGCTGTCCGAGGTGGTGAACGCGTCCATGACCCATGACAAGCGACCATCGTTGGTGAGGACGACATAGGGATCCGAATCGTATGTGAGGAACGGGGCCAACGCCGCCACGCGATCGCGCACGCTGCGCCGCATCAGTAGCCGGCTGTCTTTGCTGATGTCATCACTGAACGGCAGCTTCGCGAGGTCGCCGCGGTCGAGNNTTGTTGGTCTGGCCTTGCGGGTAATTGAACTCCTGCTGGCGCGTGTTCACATACACGTCGGTGTTCGTCAGCTCACCGAAATAGACCTCTGGCCGCGTCACACTGAGGCTGGGTACCGTACTCTGGATCGGCATGTTGCTAAGAATCAGCGTGGGCAGCCCTTCCG
>PLJN01000114.1 GCA_003140235.1 Acidobacteriaceae bacterium | reverse complement strand
CTGGTGCGCGTGATCTGCCCGCACTGCAACCGCCGCGTGGATTATTCCGACGAAGCTCTGCAAGCCAGCGGTCTGGTCCCAGCAGAGTGGCGTGACGTGGAGTTTCGCGAAGGGAAAGGCTGTATTGAATGCGGCGGTACGGGTTATCATGGCCGTACGGCCATTCACGAGTTGCTGGACTTGACCGATCGCATCCGTGAATTGATTCTGGAGAAGCGGCCGTCCTCTGAGATCCGCCGCGCGGCCCACGATGAAGGTATGCGGTTCCTGCGTGATTCGGCCCTGGCCAAAGTCCGGGCCGGTTTAACTACCCTGAAGGAGATCAACAAGGTCACGTTCATCGAGAGCACCCGGTAAGAATGCCACGTCTAACCCCAACAGAAGCGCGTCCTATGCTGGCGTGTGAGATTTCCGCTGATCGCGTGATTGCCGCGCGCTCGTCAGAGAAACCACTGCGCCTGGAAATGTTTACGTCGCGGCGGCTGAACACCGGCGCCATTACTCCCGGCCTCAACGGAGCCAATGTCCAGGACCCGTCGGCGCTGCGCACGGCGATCCAGGGAGCGCTCACGGCCGTCGGAGGAAATTCAAAAGATGTAATCGCCATTGTTCCGGATGCTTCCATCCGTGTGTTGCTGCTCGATTTTGAAGGCCTGCCGGACAAACAGATTGAGCGCGACCAGGTGGTGCGTTTTCGTCTGAAGAAATCTCTTCCCTTTGACGTGGAGAAAGCAGCTCTCTCCTACGATGTCCAGCGTAACAACGGAAGCGTGCAGGTAGTCGCCGCGGTTTCACCGGCCACGATCATTGAGGAATATGAATCCGCTTTCCGCGACGCCGGTTTTGCTCCCGGAGTTCTGCTGCCTTCATCGCTGGCGGCCTTGGGGCTGGTCGCGGCGGAGCGGCCAACTCTGGCGCTAAAAGTTGATCCCATGAACATTACTGTCGCGATTGCGCAGAGTGGCGCGCTGCGGCTGATACGCACGCTCGATAACCCCGCGGGCTACGCTGTGACCGCGGAAGAGCTCGCGGAAGCGGTGTTGCCGTCCGTTGTGTTCTTTGAGGACACGTTTGCTGAAAAGATTGCGGAAATTCTGGTCAGCGGCGCCGCTGACCTGGCGCACATCGCGCCTCTGCTTCATCAGCAGACCGGCGCCCACGTCCAGGAACTGGCGCCGTCGACAACTTCAGAACAAAACCTCAGCGGTGAGAAACTTCCGCCGTCCTTGATGGCCGGCGTTGCGGGGGCCCTGCTCGGATAATGCGCCTTAACATCAATCTGGCTTCGCAGAAATATGAGGATGCTCGCGCGTTCTATATGCGCTGGGGCACGGGGCTCGGTCTGTTGCTCGTGATGACCATTGTTCTGAGTTCGCTCGCCTGGTCCAGTCATTCCCAATCGGTCCAGGCCAACCAGCGTATTGCGGAGTTGCAGCGAAAGATTGCTGACCTGGACCGCGAGAAAGCCGCGTCTGAGGCCATCCTCAATCGTCCTGAAAACCATGACGTGCGCGAGCAGGCACGTTTCTGGAACGAGCGCATTCGCCAGAGAGAATTTTCCTGGACCCAGCTTTTTACTGATCTGGAAAAAGTCATGCCCAATCGGGCGTATGTGGTGGCCGTGCAGCCGGAAAGCTCGGACAAGGGCACAAAGCTCAAACTGGTGGTCGCCGCCGAAACGCACGACAACGCCAATGATCTGGTAAAGAGAATGGAAGGCTCAACGCGCTTTCGCCATCCCAGCATTGCGGCGGAACACTTTCAACCGGCCACCAAAACCGGCCCTGCAGTGGTGCAGTTTGACATTGAGGCCTACTACACGCCGCCTCCTTCCACCGCCGTTGCCAAGGAAGGAAAAAAATGACCAGCCTGGGACGATTGAGAAAGAAATTTACCTTCCTGCTCGCCGGGCTGGCCGTGCTGGATCTTGCCCTGGCGATATATTTGCTGTGGCCGGGAGGAGCCAAGGCGTCTCGCGCGGAGGAAGATACACTGCAGCAGGATTACAGGACCGAGACCCACGAGGTCGCTCCCTTGCGCGGGATGGACAACAAACTGCTCCACTCACGCGAGGATATCAGACGTTTTTACCAGGAAGAGCTTCCCAGCAAGTACTCGCAGATATCAGACGACATAACGAAATTGGCGCACGACAATAGCATCACCTACGCGAGCTTAAGCTACGCGTCCTCAGCAACGGACCTGCCGGACATCCAGCGGATCACGATCGGCACAACCATTTCCGCCGACTACGCAAAGATTCCACGCTTTATCAATGCCCTGGAACGGGACCGGCACTTGTTCCTGATCATCGAAAAAATTTCAGTAAGCGGCCAACAAAGTGGTGTGGTAACTATGCAATTCAGGTTCGAGGCATATTTGAAAGCAACACAGTGAAGCAAACTTTTTTATGAGGTCTTAATAAATGAAAATAGGCGCGGAAGAAAAAACCAAACTTAAGTTCATGATCGGGCTGGTGGCCGTTGCCGTATTGATTATCGGGTACAACCTTCTGAGCAGCCCAAGTACACCTCGCCCCAATCCGAGTCAAACATCCAGCACCAATACAGGCCAGCCGAAAAAAGCCGGCGAGACTTCGAGCTCGCTGGATCCAACGGTGCGGTTCGATATCCTGCGGACAAGCCAGAGCGTAGTGTATGGCGGCGGTGGCCGGAACATCTTCCGCATGGAAGCTGCAAACTTCCCCATTCCCCAGATGCAGGGCCCAGCCCGCGTTCAGGGCCCTCCGCCACNNAAATAGATGTACCCCCGAAGCCGATCCCGGCTATCACGCTCAGGTTTTACGGCTTTGCGAACAAACCCGGTGAACCGAAAAGAATATTCCTTTCGGATAATGGCGAGACGTTCCTCGCCAGAGAAGGCGACATCGTCGAGAGGCGCTACAAGATCGTCCAGATCAACAACCAAGCCAACAGCGCGTCGGTCGTGGTGGAAGACGTGCTTAACAATACCCGGCAGACTATTCCCCTCACGGCTTCGCCGAACTAGAATGTATAGAGGAACTGGGGCCATGCGGATATCGCGGCGAAAACTCGAAGGCCAGACCGGCTATGTGCTTCTGTCGGTAATGCTTTTTGTCACCCTCCTTCTGTTTGCGTTGGGGGTTGCAGCCACACGGATCGCGCAACAGATCAAACGCGAACGGGAAGAAGAACTGATCCACCGCGGGCAGGAGTATGCCACCGCCATCAAGAAGTTCTATCGCGCCAACAACGGGCAGTACCCGGTCTCTCTGGACCAGTTGGAAAACAGCAACAACCGCCGTTTCCTGCGCAAGCGTTACAAAGATCCGATCACCGGCAAAGACGATTGGAAGCTCATCCACGTGGGCGAGGCCATCCTGAATCTGACTCCGCCGAACGGCCAGCCCGGCAGCCCTCCAACGCAGAGCGGGTTTAGCCAAAGCGGATTCGGCACGGGTAGTTCAAATCAGGGCGGTAATAATCAGAATAATTCAGGACAGACTGGCGGCGCAGGGCAGAGCAGCCCGCCGTCCGGTCTGGGCCCTTCTCAGGGTCAGATTGGTGGCGGACCGATTATTGGCGTGTCCAGCATCAGCAAGGACAAATCCATCAAAGAGATCAAAGGCAAGGACCATTACAACGATTGGCAGTTTATTTACGATCCTCGTTTTGATAAGCCAGGTGGCCAGGGCATCATCAACGCCAACGGCCCTCCGGGAGGCCCCGGTCCTAACCCGCCACCGGACGCAAGCGGCGGCCCTCCCAAGAACTAAAAAGCCTCGCCCGAGGCGAGGCCATTTTTCAATCGAAATCTCGGTGATTACACGTTGAACGAAGATCCGCAGCCGCAAGTGCTCTTCACGTTCGGGTTCTCGAACTTAAAGCCCGCCGCTTCCAGCGTTTCCACGTAATCCACCACGCAGCCGTTCAGATACATGGCCGAGGTGGCGTCCACGTAAACCTGGAGGTCTTCGAAGGTGTAAACCTTGTCCATGACCCCGGCGCCGTTCTCAAACGACATGGAATAAGAGAACCCGGAGCACCCTCCGCCCACCACGCCAATGCGCAGCCCGGCCGGCACTGGATTCTGGCCTGCCATGATTTCCTTCACTTTGGAAACTGCCTGTGATGTGAAATTGACCGGCGTCTTGGGAGCGTTATCAACGTTCGGTGTTTCAGTCGTAATTGTGGTAGTTGAAGCCATGTGTGCTGTCTCCTTGGAAAGTCCTTGTTCCAGCAAGGCAATAATAGCTGATTCTACAATTCTTTGTCGCTGATTCTATTGCTCTTGTACCCATTGGATGACGGTGGGGCCTCTCCGGTCGCAAAAAGCCGGGCGCGATTTCACAAGGAAAAAACTGGCAATTGTCGAGAAAAGCGGGTCTATAATCCGCCTGAGAGGTGTTCCATGATGACACCACTGTGGATTGTTTGGATCAGCTTGACCGTGGTCCTGATTCTGCTTCTCATCTACCGCGGCACGCTATCCATGCATGAAGATGCCCAGATATTCCTGGACGATGCCGAATCCCAATTTGCCAAAGAACAGGAAGAGCTGGCCCGCAAGATGGACCGGCTGCAACCCTGGGTGCGCGTCTGCGGCGTGGGGTCTGCGTTGCTCATTGTGGTGATTGCCGGGATGGAACTTTACACGCACATGGCCCGGTAACCCGGACTTGTGCGGCCAGTGGATTCGCGGGGCGGGCACGCGGGAAAACCTTGCTTAAGTCGTCGCTACTCACTTGGAAGAACGGCTTCTCTGCCCCATGATCAACAGGCCGGCTCCTGCCACGATCAGGATTCCACTCACAACCGGTGAAACTGTTTCCTGGGTTTGGGTTTCAACGCCCAGGGAAAGACCGCCCGCTTTGAATCCTTCCCGGTGAGTATGCGGAATCGGCACAAAGAGCGAAGCAATGCCCAGAACCAGCACGAGGATTCCAATCCAAAATAAAGCTTTCATGATTTCGCTACCGACCTCGACTGAATTCATTCACGACATCAAAAGCCGAAGGCCAGACTCCAATGAAGGGGCCTTGCCGCCGGCTCTCAACGTATTTTGTCAGAAGGCAGCCTGCTTTAGACTGCTCGGCGTCCACTTAACAGGTTGATCACGATAACCACCAGAGCAACAACCAGCAAAATGTGGACCAGGCCTCCAGCTATGTGAAAGCTGAAACCCAGAAGCCACAAAATCAGCAGAATAACGACAATCGTCCAAAGCATATTGAATCTCCTTTGCTCGTCCCGAGCAGCCACTACTTGGAGTCACCACTTGTTCCTGCGGTTGTATGGTCCTCAGGTTGGTCCATGACCATCGCAGAATCCGCGGCGTTGAAAGCGATACGGCAGCAGCAACCATAGCAACTCACGTTGCATCCATTCTGTTCAAATCTGCTCATGTCGACCAGATTGGATGTGAGCGCTTTTGCACAGACCGCCCGGGACCTGGCTTATACTGTTAGGGCATCGGGACTGAGACTCGATGAGGAGACGATGACATGCGTTACTTGAAAACACTTGGCCTGGTTGTACTGGCTGTAGCCCTCTTGAATCCGGGTGCATCCCGCGCGACGCAGAACGGCGCGCCCGGCGGCAATTACGTGCAAACGTGCCGGGACATCCGCGCCAATGGCGACGTGCTCGAAGCCCGGTGCCAAACCCAGAACGGCGACTGGAACGAGACCTCGCTCCGCAACTACAATCAATGCACTTCCGGAATTGAAAATATTAACGGACGCTTGGATTGCGGCAAAGCAACGAACGGCCGCAGACAGGGCTTGCCTGAGGGCGGCTATGTGAAGACTTGCCGTGATATCCAGACCAACGGCAATACGCTCACGGCCACTTGCGAAACGAGAAACGGCGGATCGAGACAAACATCCCTGAGCCGCGTCGATCGCTGCAGAAGCTCCATTGAAAACAATAACGGCCGGCTGACCTGCAGCAGATAAGCACGCCGCTCAATATCCCCTGAAACAGTGGCAGGATGGCCGCTCCGATCTCATCCTCGGGCCGCCATCTTGCTTTTCAGCCTCGTTCTACACCTTCTTCTTTCCCGTTTGCTCATTGGGACATCCTCGCCTCTTTCGCCAACGAAAATAAAGCCAGCTTCAAACCGCTCGACGCCTGCGCAACAAACTTTTTCATCGGACTGTTCACATTTGTTCAATTTAAGTCGGCGTCTAATGAGCGCTTTTGAACAGACGGAAAGGAGTTGGCCCTATACAGTCGGGGTACTGAAAGATTCGACGACTTGCGGTCGCGCAAACCATCCAAATCACCAATGCAGACCTCTAACGGAATTGGCGACGGTGGTAGCGACGAGAAATCAAAGGAGATCAACAACAATGCGTTACTTGAAAATGTTTGGCTTGGTTATATTGGCTACGGTTTTCTATAATCCCGGGGCATCGGCACAGAATGCTCCCTCGGGCTCTTACCAGCAAAGCTGCAGAAACGTGGGCGTGGATGGATCAACTCTGTATGCCAGTTGCAGGAACGGCAATGGCGAATGGCAGTCCGCCAGGCTCCCCGATTTTCAGCGTTGCGCGGGAGAAATCGGAAACGACAATGGAACGTTGCGTTGCGATATGCGCGTCAATGATGACCGGCCTGCTCGAGAAGGCAATCGGCAGAATGGCGTGCCCACCGGCAATTACGCGCAGACTTGTCGCGACATCCGGACCAATGGCAACGCGCTCGAGGCAACCTGCGAACAGCGCAACGGCGAATGGACTCGAACCGCCCTACAGGACTTCAATCAATGCACTTCCGGAATTGAGAACATCGACGGTCGTCTGGAGTGCACCAAGGGAAACCACGGGCAGGACAACCGTCGGGATAACGTCCAGGACAACGGACAGGGCTACCGGCGCGATGGTGGGCCCGAAAGACGCGACAACAACGACGTTCCAGATGGCCCCTATTCGCAGGATTGCCGGAACATCCACACCAGCGGCTCTACGCTCCTGGCCACTTGCCAGCAGAGAAATGGCAGATGGAGACAGGTGTCATTGCATGATTTCAACCAGTGCACCAGCGAGATCGAGAACTACAATGGCCGGTTGACTTGCTCCAGGTAAGTTCGTCGTTCGAATAGTCTGAAACAGCGCAGGATGGCCGCTCCAAGCTATTGGGCAGCCATCCTGCTTCGTTCTTGCCAAGCTTGTGTGGCACCGGCACTCTTGCCCGCTTGCAGACGCACCAGGAGGGGCAACATCCCCGGGTCACTGCCAAAACTGTTCAAGATTGACCATTCCTGTTACATGAGTTTGTGGCACTATGTCTCCGCATTGAAGAAAGAACTCAGCCCAAAACAGATACTCGCCGTCCGTTGTCCGACTTGTGGTGCGGCTCCCAGGGAGAAGTGTGAGCTTAGTACCGGCCAACCGCGCAGCGAGTCGCATCGCGAGCGCGGATTGATCGCGCCAGATTGATCCAAAGACCCACGACTCCGGGGCGACGGCACCCCCCCCAACCCGCCGTAAATCGCCCAGGACAAGGATGAAAAAATTGGGACAAAAGAAGAAAGCCAGCCAGCCATTTTCCAAAACGCTGCCGAAAGCGGCCACCGGAATCCAGGGTTTGGACGAAATCACGGGAGGAGGGCTGCCACGCGGCCGTCCCACGCTTATCAGTGGAGGCGCCGGTTCCGGAAAGACACTGTTCGGACTGGAGTTCCTGGTTCGGGGCGCTACACAACACAGCGAACCCGGCGTGTTCATATCATTCGAGGAATCGATCCCAGACCTGACCAAGAATGTGGCTTCGCTGGGTTTCGACCTGGACCAGTTGGTGGCGGACAAGAAACTGTTCGTGGACCACGTGTCCATCACCCATAGCGAGTTGGGGGAAACCGGCGAGTATGATCTCGAGGGCCTCTTCATTCGAATTGCCGATGCAGTCCAGAGGGTCGGGGCGCGGCGAGTGGTCCTGGACACCATTGAAGCGCTCTTCAGCGATTTGCCCAACCCAGGTATCCTGCGNNGCTGACCCGGCACGGCATAGAGGAGTTCGTCTCAGACTGCGTGATCCTGCTGGACCATCGTACCCGGGAGGAGATCTCAACCCGGCGTCTGCGCATCATCAAGTACCGGGGATCGACCCACGGCACGAACGAGTATCCGTTCCTCATCGATAACCAAGGCATTTCAGTCCTGCCGATCTCTTCACTGGGCCTGGACCACGATGCGTCTGCCGAACGAATCTCAAGCGGCATTGCCCGGTTGGATGGCATGCTGGGNNAGCAGCATTCTGGCATCCGGCACTGCGGGAACCGGTAAAACCAGCGTTGCGGGAATATTCGTGGATGCGGCCTGCCGCCGCGGTGAACGCGCTTTGTATTTCGCTTTCGAAGAATCACCCCAGCAGATCGTCCGCAATGCGCGTTCGATCGGCATTGACCTTGAGCCATGGGTCCGCAAAGGGCTCTTGCAATTCCAAGCGGCGCGACCCACTTATGGGGGGATCGAACAGGTGCTGTTACTGACCCACAAAAGCATCACCAGCTTCCAGCCCAGCGTGGTCGTGGTGGACCCGGTTACCAATCTGCTGATGGTCAGCACCCAGAACGAAGTGCGGTCCATGCTCACGCGGCTGGTCGATTTTCTGAAGACCCAGAGGATCACCGCGGTTTTCACCAGTTTGACTTCGTCGGGGGCCCTGGAAGCCAGCGAGGCGGACGTCTCCTCCCTCATGGACACCTGGCTCCTGCTGAAAAACATCGAGGTTGGGGGAGAGCGGAACCGCGTGCTCTACGTGCTGAAATCGAGAGGCATGGAGCATTCCAACCAGATTCGCGAATTCGTGCTCACGGACGACGGACTGCGATTGCTGGACGTTTATCTGGGACCCGAGGGCGTGCTGACCGGTTCCGCCCGCATGTCACAGGAAATGCGCGAGAAAGCAGTGGTCACGTTCCGCGGGCAAGAACTGGAGTCCCGCCGGCGCGAGCTGGAGCGCAAGCGCCGGATCTTTGAGGCCCGCATGGTCATGCTCCGGGCGGAGTTTGAAGTGGAGGAAGAAGTAATTCAACAGACCATCTCCGAGTCGGAATTACTCGGCGAGGAAGTGGTGCAGGACCGTGGGCAGATGGTGCTGAGCCGGCAGGCGGACTCCTCCTCCTACAAGAAGGATGTGCGCCCGAAAGCCGCAAGGAAACGCTGAATGCCGACAACCAAAACAAAAACTCGAGTGCGGCCTCGCAAACCGGCCCCGCGGAAACCGGTGGTTTGGAATCTGCGGCTCTACGTGGCGGGCCAGACTCCCAAGTCCATTCGCGCCTTTGCCAACCTCAAGGTGCTGTGTGAAGAGCATTTAAAGGGCCGCTATAAGATCGAAGTGATCGACCTGAGGGAGAATCCGCAACTGGCGCGCGGCGACCAGATCGTAGCGATTCCGACCCTGGTAAGAAAGCTTCCGCCACCGGTTCGAACGATTATTGGAGACCTATCCAACAACATGCGGCTGTTGGTGGGCCTGGATCTGCGAAAGGTAGACTGACCCGGTCAGGAATGCCTACATGAAAAAACCCTTGAAAAAGAGCAGCCCGGCAGGAAAGCACAAACTCGGATTGGCCGGGGAATTGGAGCAGCCCGCCTCCCATTCTCGCCAGGCAGAGTACGTCTTGCGTTTGTACGTGAGCGGATCTACGTTGAAATCGGCGCTGGCTGTAAAGAATATCAAGCGGGTTTGTGAGCAGCACCTGAAGAATCAGTATGACCTGGAAGTCATCGACATTTACCAGCAGCCGAATCTGGCCAGGGAGGAGCAGATTGTGGCGGTGCCCACGCTCGTTAAACGGCTCCCGCACCCGCTGCGAAGGCTCGTTGGGGATATGTCGGACCTAAAAAAAGTGCTCTTCGGACTGGACCTGGGAATGCAGGAGTAATATCTGGCGAAGGGCGGAAAAAGGTTGGCTGACAGGAAGAAAAAACCGCTCCCCGCAAAACTTCCGGCCCTTTCGCGCCGGGAGTTGGTCGCACGCTTGAGCGAAGCCGAGGAAACACTCCGCGCCATTCGTTCCGGCGAAGTGGATGCCATTGTTGTGGACCGCCAGGGCGAGGAGAAAGTGTTCACGCTGCAGGGGGCCGATCATACCTACCGCGTTTTCGTGGAGAGAATGAACGAAGGCGCCGCTGTTCTCAGCAGTGACCACACTGTTTTGCACTGCAACAGCCGTTTTGCCCGGTTCCTGGGAGCGGGGCTCCAGAGCGTAATCGGTTCTTCCATGCTGGACTTGGTTTGGCCCGAGGATCATCCTAAACTGGATGCCTTACTCCGGCGCGCGGCCCAAAAAAACTGCCGGGGCGAGGTCCGTTTGCAAACGCGAAAAGGCGTCCTTTTGTCCGTCCATCTCTCCTTGAATCCCCTCCGCCTGGGCAGCACGCGAGCTGTCTGCCTGATCGCTTCGGACCTGTCCGAGACGAAGCGCGCCGAGCAGGAACTGCGTGCTTCCGCCGAGCAGTTGCGGAATCTTGCGGCGCATCTGCTGTCGGTTCGAGAGGAGGAACGGGCCAGGATCTCCCGGCAAGTCCACGATGAACTGGGCCAGTCGCTGACCGCGGTGAAAATGGACCTCGCCTGGCTGGCGGGGCGGCTGCCACAGAAAAACGCCCAGATGCTCAAAAGGATCCGCACCACGCGGCAGTTGGCCGACAGCTTGATCCAATCCATTCGCAGAATCTCGACTGAGCTAAGGCCCGCTGTTTTGGATCTGGGTTTGGCGGAAGCCGTGGAATGGCAGATGCAGGAATTTCAGGCCCGAACTGGCATCCATTGCAAGCTCCGGTTGCTCACCCAGGAAGTGTTTGCGCCGGACGTTTCGACTGCTTTGTTTCGTATTCTTCAGGAGACATTGACCAATGTCGCGCGCCATTCCAAGGCTACGCGGGTCGAGGTGGTCAAACAGAAGCAACGGGATCGGGTAGTTCTGCGGATACACGATAACGGCCGGGGTTTTGATCAGGAGGACCCTGCACTTTCCCAATCCCTGGGTCTGCTGGGTATGCGGGAACGCGCCGCCATTCTGGGCGGCCGGGTGAATATCTCCAGTGCCCCGGGAAAAGGGACCACCGTCACCGCCTGGATTCCGTTCCCGTCGCCGAAGGAATCGAGCATCCCATGATACGAGTCCTCATCGTCGATGACCACGCGATTCTCCGGCGTGGTTTGAGGTCGCTGCTTTCCGATGAATTCCACGGGGCCGCATTTGGAGAAGCCTCCGATTCCCGGCAGGCGCTGGAACAACTTCGGAAAAAAGAGTGGGATGTTGCGCTGCTCGACATCACCCTGCCGGGAAAAAGCGGCTTGGATCTCCTCAAGGAATTAAAGGCCGAGTGGCCCAGGCTCCCGGTCCTGGTCCTGAGTGGTCACCCGGAAGACCAATTTGCCGTTCGTGTCCTGAAGGCGGGCGCGGGAGGCTACCTGACGAAGGAAAGCGCTCCCGAGGAGTTGGCGAAGGCCATCCGCAAGATCATGGCCGGGGGGCGATACGTAAGTCCCGCGTTGGCCGAAAAACTGGCTTCGGAAGTAAAAAAAGATGTCACGCGTATGCCGCACGAGACGCTCTCCGACCGCGAGTATGAAGTCATGTCCCATATCGCCTCGGGAAAGACAGTTACGGAAATCGCCGACGAACTGTCACTCAGCGCAAAAACGATCAGCACCTATCGCGCTCGGGTCCTGGAAAAGCTCGGCGTTAAGAATAGTGCGAAAATCGTCCAGTACGCGGTCCGAAACGGCCTGGTGATTTGAGAACGTTCGAAATGCAGGTGGCGCCATCCAGTCTGCAACCTCTTTTCCAGCCTTCAGCCTTCCTGTAAGACAAACACCGACAAATCTTTCAGCCTGCGTCCTACGAAAGAATCAGTCAGGGCCCGATGGGCATAATCTGCGTCGGGCCTTATTCTCCAATCTGACGAAGCCGTATTACCGATTCTGAGCAAGTTGAAACATCAAGGAGAAGAAGCCTAATGAGACCAACGATCATGTCGGCCAAAAACGAGCGCACCTTCGACCCAAAGGAATTCCTTGCCACCATCGGTCAGGGACGGAAGATTGTGGCGGCTGCAAAGAAACAAACAATTTATGCTCAAGGCGAAGCGTGCGATGCGGTGTTTTATATCCTTAGGGGCAAGGTAAAACTCGCGATCGTATCCAAGATGGGCAAGGAAGCAACTCTGGGCATATTGAGTGAGGGGGCGTTCTTCGGCGAAGGCGGCCTGGCTGGACAGCCTTTACGCATGGGGTCTGCAACCGCATTGACGGACTGCGAACTCATGCGAATTGACAAGAAGACCATGATGCTTGCCCTGCATGAAGAACATTCACTGTCCGCCATGTTTACGGAATATTTGCTGGGACGGAACATCCGATTCGAAGAGGATTTGGTTGACCAACTCTTCAATTCCAGCGAAAAGAGACTGGCCCGGGCCCTGCTGTTGCTTGCTCGCTTCGGCAAGGCAGGCGTGCCCGAGGCTGTAATCCCCCAGATCAGTCAGGAGACCCTCGCAGAGATGGTCGGCACAACCCGGTCTCGGGTCAGTTTTTTCATGAACAAGTTCAGAAGGTCAGGCTTCGTCGACTATGGCGTGAGCGGGCTGCACGTTAACAGTTCACTCCTAAATGCCGTTCTCTACGATTAGCCTGACGAAGGCGCGATCCCAAAGCACGCTGCTCGTGCGCTGGCTGGATTTAGAGATTGCAGCAAGAGTGAACATCGGGAGGGGCCATTGATAGCACCGATCATGCCGGCCAAAAACGAGTGCGACTTCGACCCAAGGGAATTCCTTGCCACCATCGGTGAGGGACGGAGCCTTGTGGCAATTGCAAATAAGCAAACGATTTACCCTCAAGGTGCAGCGTGCGATGCGGTGTTCTATATCCAGACGGGCAAGGTAAGACTCACTGTCGTATCCCAGACAGGTAAGGAAGCAACGCTGGGCATATTGAGCGAGGGAGAGTTTTTCGGAGAAGGCGGTATGGCTGGACAGCCTTTACGCATGGGGTCTGCGACCGCAATGACGGACTGCGAACTCATGCGAATTGACAAGAAGGCAATGATGCTTGCGCTGCACCACGAACAGACATTGTCCGACATGTTCTTACGGCCACTACGACTACGGCTTCGCCGACTTCGCATCGCCTGTGGCACGGAATGGTTGGAACGATTACCCGAAGATGACCTTGGCGATGGCTCCTGATCCGATCTTGAACCCCAATCCGGCAAGCGCAACCAGCGGGCCCGATTCGCCCCTGCCAGGGAATGCGACTGCCTCTGTTGTGCCTGCCACTCCGCCCCCCGTTCGATAGGCCTGCGGCGCTGATAGATCTTGGCGCTGCCGGTGCACCCGCATTTACAATACAAACAATTTCCTAATGCGAGAGTGGCGGAATTGGCAGACGCNNTCGAGTCCCCCCTTTCGCACCAAAACACAATTCCAATAGTCCAAGGTCCCCAGAGATCTTTTTCCCGTTAGCGGAATCGACACTCCATGCTTTAGAATCATGCGCCTATCACCGGTAGTAGTTGCCGGCACGCTGCAATGCGTTTGGAGATGATAAATATGACACTTCGTAAAGTTACTGTCCTTTTTCTTTTTGCTGCTCTCGCGTTCGCAGCCGCCCAGCAGGCCACGCCGCCTGCGGACACAAAACCCAAAACCCAGACCAAGAAAAGCGCGGACAGCAACAAAAAGTCAACCGACAAGCCCGCGGAGAAACCTCCGGAGAAGACTGATGCCGCCAAAGACACTAAAGGAAAAGACGCCGAGCCCGCCGAGCCCATGTCCAGCGGCACCTTTGGCGCGCTGAAGTTTCGTTCTGTGGGCCCGGCGGTGATTTCCGGTCGCGTTGTCTCGGTCGCCGTGAATCCTCACAACAAGAACCAGTACTATGCCGGCGTAGCCTCAGGCGGAGTGTGGCGCACGGACAACGACGGCACCACGTGGACGCCGGTGTTTGATCACGAAGGATCGTACTCAATCGGCACCGTGGTCCTGGATCCCAAACATCCGAACGTGGTCTGGGTGGGAACGGGAGAAAACAACAGCCAGCGTAGCGTGAGTTATGGCGACGGCGTCTATCGCTCCGAAGACAGCGGCAAGACGTGGAAGCACATGGGGCTCAAGAAGTCCGAGCACATTGCCAGAATCCTCATTGATCCGCGGGACAGCAACGTGATTTACGTGGCTTCGCAAGGGCCACTCTGGGGCCCCGGTGGCGATCGCGGATTGTACAAATCCACCGACGGCGGAAAGACGTGGAACGCAATCCTCACCGTCAGCGAAAACACCGGCGTCACAGACGTCGTGATGGACCCGTCCAACCCTGATGTATTGTTCGCCGCCACCTACCAGCGCCGCCGCCACTTCTTTACTCTGATCAACGGCGGGCCCGAGGCGGCAATCCACAAAAGCCTCGACGGCGGAAAGACGTGGAACAAACTCAGCGGAGGACTTCCCTCTCTTGAAATGGGCCGGATTGGACTGGCCATCTCGCCGGTGAACACCAACATCGTCTACGCCATCATCGAGGCCGGCGAAAAAAAAGGCGGGATCTACCGCTCCATGGATTCCGGCGCGAATTGGGAAAAGCGCAATGACTACAATTTCGGCCCGATGTACTACGGCACGCTCTTCGCCGATCCCAAGCGTGAAGACCGCATGTATGCCACCGGTTTCCTGATGCAGGTTTCTGACGATGGCGGAAAAACCGTGCGCCCGATTCCCGCCGCGCACGTCCACGTTGATAATCACGTGCTGTGGGTTGATCCGGACGACGGCAATCACATGCTCCTGGGCAACGACGGCGGACTGTATACCACGCGCGATGGCGGCGCCTCGTGGTGCTTTATGGCCAACCTGCCTACCGGCCAGTTTTACGATGTGGCCGTCGACAACTCCAAGCCGTTTTATTTCATCTACGGCGGTACGCAGGACAACTACTCGCTCGGCGGCCCCTCTCGCACACGGGACATCGCCGGCATCGTTAATCAGGATTGGTTCGTCACCCAGGGTGGTGACGGATTCCGTTCACTCGTTGACCCCGAAGATCCCACCACGGTCTACGCTGAAGCGCAACACGGCTCCATAGTGCGTTTTGATCGCACGACCGGCGAACGCTTCGGCATTCAGCCCCAGGAAGGCAAAGGTGAAATGGGAGAACGGTGGAACTGGGACACGCCGTTTATCATCAGCCCACATTCCCACACGCGGATCTATATGGCCGGCAACCACGTCTTCCGTTCCGACGATCGCGGCAATAGTTGGAAAATGATCAGCCCCGACCTCAGCCGCCAGCTTAACCGCGATGCGATTCCTGTAATGGGAAAAATCTGGGGTCCGGACTCGGTCAACAAATCCGTCTCCACTGCCTTCTACGGCAACGTCTCCGTGCTGGCCGAATCTCCGCGGAAAGAGGGCCTGCTGTTTGCCGGCACCGATGATGGCTTGATCCAGGTAACCGAAGACGGCGGCGCCCACTGGCAGCGCGTGGACAACATTCCCGGCGTTCCGGCAAATGCCTACGTCACCCGCATCGTACCTTCGCACTTCGACGATCAGGTGGTTTATGCCACGATTGAAAACCATCAGAATTCTGACTTCAAGCCCTACGTGGTGCGTTCCGCCGATCGCGGCAAGACCTGGACCAGTATTGCTGCGAATCTCCCGGAAAACGGCCCGGTGTGGGCTTTTGTCGAAGATTCCGTGAATCGTGATCTGCTGTTCGTTGGCAACGAATACGGTATCTGGTTCTCGGTGGATGGCGCTAAAAAATGGATCCAACTTAAAGGCGGCATGCCGGCCGTCGCGGTGCGCGATGCCGTCGTGCAACAACGCGAGTCAGACCTGGTGATCGCCACCTTTGGCCGGTCGTTCTATGTGCTCGACGATATTTCTCCGCTGCGCTCGGTCAACCGCCAGATGTTCCAGCAGGACGCATCGTTGCTACCGATGCGTGACACCTTGCTCTATCTCCAGAGCGCACGTCTGGGTGGCCGCGGACAGGCGTTTCTCGGCGATTCTTTCTATGAAGCGCAGAACCCGCCATACGGCGCAACGTTCACTTACTATTTAAAAGAAAAAGCCAAGACGCTGAAAGAAGCGCGTCAGGACGCCGAGAAAAAGGCCACCAAAGAACACGGCAGCGCGTATCCGGCGCTTCCCTATCCCACAAGAGACCAGCTCCGCGAGGAAGCGGAAGAGCAGGCGCCCTCAGTCTGGCTCACCGTCCGCGACGAAGCTGGCAACGTGGTACGGCAAATCACCGGCGGCAATGACAAAGGCCTGAACCGCGTGACCTGGGACCTGCGGTATCCGGCCACGACGCTACCGTCAGGCGAACGCGACGCTGAGGCTTCTGAAGACGATCGGCCCACCGGTGGAGTGCTGGTAATGCCCGGAACGTACTCCGTCCAGCTGTCCCGCAAAGTGCGCGACAAGTGGACCGACCTCGGGCAGCCGCAAAAATTCCGCGTCTACACGGAAGCGGAAACCGGCATGAAGCCCGAGACCCTGGCTGAGCTGCACAAGTTCCAGCGGACGGTGGCCCGTTTGGACCGCGCGGCATCCGCTGCTGCGAGCTTCGGAGCCGAAATGAACACGCACCTGGGAGCCATCAACCGCGCCCTGGCCCAGACCCCGGCGGACACGCTGCCCCTGCGCCAGGAATCCGATGCGCTGATCCGCGAACTCAACAAAGTAATGATCGCTCTGCGCGGCGACGGAGTACTGAGCGCGCTCAACGAGCAGATTCCCACTTCGATCATCAGTCGAATCCGGGAAATTGAGGGAGGCGAGCGACTGTCCAGCTCTCTGCCCAGCGCAACACACCGCGAGCAGTACGCAATTGCCGCGTCCGAATTCGCGGAGAAGCTCAAGCAGTTGAAAGCCCTCTACGCGCGCTATGATGCGTTACAGCAGCGCGTCGAACATTCCGGAGCGCCCTGGACCCCAGGCCGTCTCCCGGATTGGCAACCGGAGTAAACCCGGCTTCAGCGCGGAAGTCAGGGATCGCAGCCCCGGAAGAGGCTGTCAAGAAAGGCTAAATAATGGATCCCAAATTCTTTGTGCTCGACGGAATCACGTTCCAAAAGGCCGCGGAACTGTTCTTTGAGACAAAAGAAACCGCGCACGAACGGCAGACCGGTGTCGCCTCTTACCGCCGATGTCTCGAAGATTTCGCGAGTGCTCTGCTCTTTGGCCAGGGCATTCGCGTTGGCCGGTATCTCCCGGAGGTCGCCCCCGGCGTTCGTCCGGGTGACGGGCTCAGGAATTATCTTGGCGAATTCGCGCAGCCAATCGACGAAATTGGGCAGCCGCTGGGAGAGCCTACTCGGCTTTTGAATATACCGGGGGAAAAGGCCAATCTAGCCAAGCTAATTGTTCAACTTGAGTCGATAGCACGATCACCAGATTTCATATTTTGGAAAGACCTTGCCACCAGAGAGGCTTGGCATATTGGCAACGACCCCAGCATCCTGCGACACGAAGATGACCCAGTTGGATATGTTTTTAGAAAACGATTCAATCAAGACGGTGAATTGAGGGCACTTGTGCCGAAAGGCTACTTGGATGCAGTAGTGGCACATAGCATAAACGGCGGTGAGGTTGATTCCCGAGTGCAGCGGAAGGCTCTTGAGGTGTTCTTCGCGGAAAATGCAGTCACGCACATACTTAATTACTGGTGGTATCGAAAGGTGGTTCAACGCTCCGGAGGAAATACACCGGCGATATACTTACCCCACGCTACTCGTTCATCCCTCACATTGCCAGAACCGGCTCGCCATCACGAAATCGACATCCCGGGAGAACTCCTGCCGATTCTGAAGAGAGCCAGTTATCCGGTTGACGTATTGGATGGGCTACTCTCGGCGGCAATCGCGCGCGACCATCGTGAACTATCGGGAAACGTCTTGGAGTGCGTTGGCCATTATCTTGAGGGACGAGATAGGAAGGCGGCGCAATTAGGTCAAAGGCTGACGAAGCTTGCAAACAAGGCGGACCAGGTCAGGCACATTCGTTTGAGCATCTCGCCACAGATCCGCCAGCATAGAAACATCGAGATCGCGGAAGAACAGCTCGGTGCACCAGTCCTGTCGCCGCAGTCTGATCATTTGATCGCCCCGGGCGAGTATGAACGGGAATTGCATCGAGTATTTGGAGCAAAGGGGAGGGCGACATTTTCTTTGCCCGCAACTCTTCTCCAGCCGACCAGACCCACAGCCTCACCGCTTGTGAAAGGCATATGGTTTGATCACCTTACGAGAAGATTCAGCTCGTACTACTCAAAGCCGAGCCGGAAGAAAATCAGGGCCTTTGTGGAGCAGTTCCCCGATGATTTGACGGATGGAATTATCAGGATGTTGAACACTCTCAGGTTCTATCACCAAGAGGATTTTGTTTTTCTGTATCAACGCTTCGTTCAGACTCACGGGCAATTGCTGTCCCAAAAGACAGCGGTCTGTCCGTTTGATACGTCTGGCGGTAGTTCGTCAATTATCTTCAATATCAGTGGTCATTTCACGGGGAACTCAATGCATGTTGCAAGCTTTGAAGATGCGCTTTCTCGAATACGCGAAGACGGCGGGGATCGCGTCATTTTGGTTGAAGATGCCTTGATAAGTGGGATTCAAGCAAGCCGCATCTTACGAGAATACCTGGGCCTTGAAGAACATACGGAACAAGTTGAAGCTCTGTCCGAAGCCAATCGTGATCTCATTACGTCAGGAAAAGTCGAAGTGTGGCTTGTCTTCTTGTTGGGAGTGGATTCTGAGTTATCTGGCTTGATGCGCAGACTCCGAGAAATGTTTCCGAAGATTAATCTCAATGCGATAAGAATCGATGAGATTGACCAGCGAGGGCTCTTCCGCGATTGTGGGTTTGTCTTTGGTTCGTTGCAGGAACAAGCTGAGCGGTTTTTTGGGGACGTTGGTTATGCAATCCTGAACACCCGTGCGGAACGCAAATGCCATACCGAAAATGAACGCGAAGATTACCGCCGCCGGAACGCCATTGGGTTTGGAGACAGGCAACTGCTGGTTGCGTATTGGCACAATGTTCCTAAAGCGACAGTGACATTGTTGTGGGAGAAAGGAATCTTCGAGGGAAGAGAATGGACTCCACTTTTTCCAATAAAGGAAATCTCTCTTGAATAAAAGACAACCAACTCTTGCGGTCCACCTTAAGCCGCCAAGTTTACAAAAACTGTACTGGAGTTTTTAGGCCATCGCTTCCGTACCTGAATCCTGCCCAGTTAGCGCTCCGCAGAACAATAGTTGACACTTTTTGTCGTTGACAAGCCCACTCGATTCGCGGTACCAAGCGCATGCACGAGAGAGCGCTAAAGCCGTACAAAATTGCCAACTGGCAGACTGGAGGTTTCGCTAGAGCAAATTCTGGGTTGCTA
>PLJN01000175.1 GCA_003140235.1 Acidobacteriaceae bacterium | reverse complement strand
CGCGGTCCCCATGCGGCTGGGACAGGAATTTGCCGCTTACGGCGTGGCCGTTAGCAAAGCTGCGGGCAGCATTCGTCACGCGGCGGATTCGTTGCGCGAGCTTGGACTGGGCGGTTCGGCTGTGGGTACGGGGATCAACACGCATCCGGACTATCGCGTAAAAGCCATTGCCAGTCTGGCCCGCATTTCCGGACAGAAAGTTGTCCCGGCAGCCGACATGCGTTGGGCCATGCAGTCGAATGCCTGCATGGCGGAAGTTTCCGCTGCGCTGCGTAATCTTGCGCTGGAGATCATTCGCATCTCCACCGACCTGCGCTTGCTTGCTTCCGGACCCAACACCGGATTTTATGAAATCGTTTTGCCGGCGCTGCAGCCGGGCTCGTCGATCATGCCGGGCAAGATCAATCCCGTGATGCCCGAACTTGCGGCCATGGTTTGCTTTCAGGTCATCGGGAATGACACGGCGGTGGCGTTCGCCGTCCAGGCAGGCCAGCTTGAACTTAACGTGATGATGCCGACCATGACCTACAGCGTGTTGCAATCCATCACGATTATGACCAATATGCTGCGCGTCTTTACTACCCGATGCGTGGCCGGAATTACTGCCAACGAGAAACGCGCCAACTTCTATGCCCAGAGCACGGTGTCACTGGCTACGGCGCTGAATCCGTATATTGGTTACGCCAAGGCGGCAGACATTGCCAAAGAAGCTGTCGCGACCGGACGGTCCATTATTGACATTGCGCGGGAGAAACAGCTACTCAGCGAGAAAGAGATTGAAGAGATACTCGATCCTGTGCGCATGACTGAACCGCAGCGGCCTTTGGAGGCCGCTCTTTACAAATCCCGAACGAAGTGAGGGGGCCCTATCGCCGCAAAAATGTTTTGGTCGAGAATGGGGAAGAACCTTACCGCTGATGACGCTGATTGCGCTGATAAACCCTTAGGCTTTCGGCAGAACTTTTCAAGAGCTGAAGATATTGTGATCGCCCAGCGCTCCTTGCAGACTTTTCCCTATCAGCGTCATCAGCGGTGAGTTTTCCGGCACGTCGAGTCACGGCGTCTCGGTTCCTCGTGGTGATAGGGTTCCCTCGCTACGCTCGGGATGTGTAGAACGGTAAGTTTTCCGGCGCGTCGAGTCACGACGCTTCGGTTCTTCGTGATGATAGGGATCCCTCGCTACGCTCGGGATGTTTCTGCAAATGCCCGCACAGGAAAAGTACCAAAGCCTTTCACCTTCACCGGCACGGCAAAGAACTTGAAATCCTGCTGCGGCAGAGACGAAAGATCAGCGAGGTGCTCAACGATTGGCACTTCGTTCCCGAGGAGGATGGTGTGCGCGGGCCGGCTGCGGTCTTGAATGTCGTCAATATTGAGTGAGTCAATCCCCACCAGAATTGCTCCGGCATCGGCGAGAAGTTGGGCGGCGTCTGCGGTGAGGAAGGGATGTCCTTCAAAATATTGATCGGTGTTCCAGTGCCGCGACCAGCCGGTCTCAATCAGCACTGCCCTTCCGGACAAAAATTCCCGGGACGGAAAGTGGGAAGGACCAATGGCTTGCACGCCTTCGACTGATATCTTGATCGCGGAAAGATTGGCCAACTGCTCCAGCCGTAATTGCGAGAGATCTTTCCCGTCAGCAAAACGATGGAAGGGCGAATCGAGATACGTGCCGGTGTTGGCCACCATTTCGATTTTTCCGATATGGAATTCGGTGCCGGGGGAATAAATCTCGCGCGACGCTTCTCGGCTTAAGTAATCGCAAATGATCGGCGCCGGAAGGCCCTTGTAGGTGACCAGCCCGTGTTCTACGGTGTGACTTACGTCCATCAGCATGGGTTTCTGTCCTTAACATCCCGAACTTAACATCCCGAACGAAGTGAGGGAACCCTATCGCCACGAAAATGTTTTAGCCGCGAATTTACGCGAATGAGAGCGAATTTAAAACCTTACCGCTGATGACGCTGATTACGCTGATCGTTTCATTTCTGTTCAACCACGAGAGAAACACCACCGATCACACTGATTTCACTGATCTGAAAACCTGTATCAGTGGAATCAGCGGTAAAGACTATTTCTCATTCGCGCGAATTCGCGGCTAAATGAGTCTCTTCGCTGATCCATAAGGACTCAAAGAATCAGCGTTATCAGCGGTAAGACTTTCCGGCGCGTCGAGTCATGACGCCCCGGTTCCTTTTGGCTATAGGGCTCCCTCTCCCGCCTTGCGGGATCGGGATGTATAAAGGGCTAACAAGCCCACCGCAGCAACGCAGCCCCAGTAGTAAAACCAGCGCCAACAGAAGCAAGCAGCACCAGGTCGCCTTTCTTCAACTTGCCTTGTTGCCGCGCAGAATCGAGCGCCAGAGGAATCGTACCGGCCGTGGTGTTTCCAAATTCGTCGATGTTGATGATGACCTGCTCGTCTTTTAATCCGAGCCGCTCGGCGGTCGCGGTGATGATGCGGCGGTTCGCCTGATGCGGGACCAGCAGGTTTACATCGGACGGTTTGAAGCCGTTGCGTGCCAGCAACTTCTCTGACACTTCCGCCATGTTGCGCACCGCGTATTTGAAAACGGCGCCACCATCCTGATGGACATAGTGCATTTTCTTGTCCACCGTTTCATGCGAAGAGGGGTTCAGACTTCCGCCGCCGGGCATGTACAACGAGCAGCCGCCGGAGCCGTCTACTTCGTGCAGGTAGTCGATGCAGTAGTTGTCGTCGGTGGCCGGCTCAATCACCACCGCGCCCGCGCCGTCCCCAAAGATCACGCAAGTAGCGCGGTCGGTGTAATCAATGACCGACGACATTACATCGGAGCCGATCACCAATACTTTCTTGTGCGCCCCGGACTCCACGAATTTAACACCCGTCTGTAGCGCGTAGACAAATCCCGAGCACGCGGCGGAGATATCGAACCCCCAGGCGCCTTTCGCGCCCAACCGGTCCTGCACCAGACAGGCTGTGGAAGGAAACATCATGTCCGGAGTTACGGTGCCGACAAAGATGGCTTCAATCTCTGTGGCGGAAATGCCGCGCTCGGCCAGGGCTTTCTTCGCGGCTTCCACCGCCAAATGCGAGGCCGCCACACCTTTATCAACAATGTGCCGCTGCCGTATGCCGGTCCGCGAGATGATCCAGTCACTCGAGGTGTCAACCATCTTCTCCAGGTCAGCGTTGGTCAGCAGACGCGGCGGAACATACGTTCCCAGAGCCGAGATTTTTGCCCGCACCCTATTGGCCAAATGATTACTCCAGATGAATTTATTTTAGACCAAATATTGTACTAAAGCGTGTTGCGTCGTGAATCGATGCGCATGAAAACGAGCACTCGGCAGTCAGCACTCAGCCCTTAACCAGTATGGAAGATGAAACCCCGGGTAAGACTTTGCCCAGCTCTGCTAACCACAGATGTTGCGGGGCTGAATGCTGAGTGCTCAATCTCAACAGTTTTGATTCGCTCATTCGCGTCCATTCGCGGCTAAGAAGTTTCTAAGGGAATGGAAGAAAACTTCGGCGGAGAAAAAAGCACCGGGTACCCCGCTGCACACGCACTAGCCCGTTACCGTTGCTTCCTTC
>PLJN01000089.1:1206-8356 GCA_003140235.1 Acidobacteriaceae bacterium | reverse complement strand
TCCGACGCGAACGACCGCAGCTGGTCCACCATGGTGTTGATGGCTTCTTTCAACTGAAGGATTTCGCCGCGGACATCGACGGTGATTTTTCGCGAAAGATCGCCGCTGGCTACGGCCGTCGTAACTTCCGCGATGTTGCGCACCTGGCCGGTAAGGTTGCTGGCCATGGAGTTCACTGAGTCAGTGAGGTCCTTCCAGGTGCCGGCCACCCCGGGGACAACCGCCTGGCCTCCTAGCTTGCCGTCCGTGCCCACCTCGCGGGCGACACGCGTCACTTCAGACGTGAAGACTCCGAGCTGCTGAATCATCGTGTTAACAATGTTCGCTGAGCGCAAAAATTCGCCTTCGAGGGGACGCCCGTCCACGTCGAGGCGTACGGTTTGAGTCAAATTTCCCTGCGCCACGCCTGCGATGGCGCGCGTAACTTCCGCGGTCGGACGCAGCAAGTCCTCGACGAGGGTGTTGACTGAAAGTTCCATTCCGCCCCAGGCGCCGCGGGGTGCTTGAAAACGCGTCCGCTCTCTCGTCCGGCCCTCTTTGCCCACAGCTTGCCCAACACGCTGGAGCTCTCGCGACATTTGCTCGTTGACGGCAACAATGTCGTTAAATGTGTCTGCGATTTTCCCGGCAAGTCCGGTCCAGGAGCCGGGCAAACGCACGGAAAAATTACCATCGCGCATTGTTTGGAGGCTCGCGAGAATTAGCTTGAGATCGGCCGGCGCAATTTCGGTGCGAGAGCCTGAGTTCCCGTTGTTTTTCCCGTTCGCTTTGGCCTCTTCCGTTAAGGTTGCGCTGGCTCGGTTGATATCTGATTTCTTCATTTAGAATCTCCGTGCAGTTGAAACCAATTGCCGTTCTTATCATTCGAAACTCGCGTTTAATTCGAACCCCAAGTTCAATTTAGCTGCTGCCTTGCCCGCTGGGGGTGCCCGTAGTGGCCTCGCTCGAATTCCAAATGAACGATTTGCCTTCGATCACCGATTCAAGCGCTGCCAGCAGGAATTGGGAGACTTGCGATTTTGTTACGTACGCGCTCGCGCCGGCTTTCAGAGCGGCGGACCGCATCAGCGGCGTGTCGTGTTGGCTGAGGATTATGATCTGGGTCTCCGGAGCCTGGTGGCGGATGAGTCGCGTGGCTTGCAAACCATCCACATGCGGCATACTGATGTCCATCAAAATGACATCAGGGTGGAGATCTTTGGCTTTTTTGATCGCTTCGAGGCCATTCGCCGCTTCACCACAAATGGCGAGGTCGGCGCGCGATTCCAAAAGTGTTCGGAGGCCTTTTCGGAATATTTCGTGGTCATCGACGATCAAGACGCGAGCGCTTTTCATGTTCCTCACACACTAGAAAGCTTAAAAATCAAGTCGCGAGCATTGGCCAGATGGAAGGACGCGGCCCAGCAATTTGTACCGGAAAAGAACGTACATTATTGGCCCTACAGGTTGCCAGCGCCATACAGCGAATACCTTAGATTGCAGCAGTAGTTGCCCTTTGGCGTCGGGGATTTTCGGCGGTCCGACAGCCCAAAGCCGCTGCAGTATTTTCCCGCAAGACATACAGAATTCACCTGATCGCTTCCAGAAGAGCGTCGGAGTAATCTTGCGGTTAGTAGAAATCGCAAAGCGTCGGGGATCGTTACCTTCGGTGGCTGCGCATCAAGCGATTGGAATCAAGAATAGGGCAAACAAGGAGCCGACAAATGAACTCGGACCAATTGAAGGCCAAGTGGAAACAGGTGAAATGGTCGGTAACGGGTAAATTGACGGACGATGACAGCGACGTCAGCGATGGAAACCACGATCAATTGCTCGGAAAGACACAAGAAAGATACGGAATTACTCGCGTGGCCGCTCAAAAGCAAGTCGAGCAGAACTCGACTGAGTCCTGTGAATCCGACACTACGGAGAGATTGAGGGCTAGCTAAGCGTCCCAGGACATGCGTACTGAAAGGGAGCCGATTGTCGGCTCCCTTTTTCTTTTGGGAAAACGGTGCGCCATAGGGCGACGAAGAGAACGCCGTACCGTAGCGCGGGGAGCGCTTGGGCGGTTGCGTACGGGCCCAGAAAAATCAGCCAGTTGCTACGCTGCGGAACCCTCTGTTGGATTCGTCGCCTGCGGCGGCAGCTGTACCTAGATGATGTTGTTCTGGATCGCATACACGACTATATCTCGGATGGAGTGAAAGCCGAGTTTGCGCATGATATTGCTGCGGTGTGTCTCCGCAGTTTTGGTGCTCAGGTCGAGAGCACAGGCTACTTCCTTCGAACTCTTCCCCTCGGCCAGAAGCTGAACCACTTCACGCTCGCGCGGCGTCAATTTTGGCAACTTCGGGGGCTTGCCGTCAGACACACTGTGGCCTCGGTCGAGAAAGCCTGCCAGCACCATATCATTGACCCGAGGGGTAAAGAACATGCGATTACGCTGCAGCGCTTCCACGGCCGATACCAGGTCCCGGGCGGCGTCCGATTTCAGCACAAAGCCGCGAGCACCGGCGTCAAGAGACTCCCGTATTACCTGGTCTGAATCAGTGAGCGTCAGAATGATGATCTTCTGGTGGGGATCCTGTTGCATCAATTGCCGTGTTGCCGCCAAACCGTTGAGATTCGGCATACCAATATCCAAAATCACCACGTCGGGTTTCATCTGCTTTGTCATTTCGACAGCCTCCCGTCCGTCTTTGGCCTCCCCGCAGATCTCCCAACCCTCATGCGCTTGTAGAAGCGTGCACAGCCCACGCCGTACAACTTCGTGATCGTCAGCTATCAAAATCCGCATCTTCATTGCTCACCTCCGTACAAGACGCCAACACTGTCAAGTTTTTACCTAATTGAAGAATCGTGCCAGTCACGACCTCACAAGAGCCGATCGTCACTTCCTCTAATTCTACTTTAATTCTGTTTCAGTCTAATTCTGCACCCTCTTGCCGCAATACAGGAAATCCTGTATTCCCTGCGGGAATGGCAGTAGGGACTGGGAACTTGTCTAGAACACCACTCAGAGAGCGTTCAATCCAAGTAGTTACAAAGGCCCCAGTTGGCGGCCAGCTTTGCATCCAATGTTCGCACCCGGGACGGTGATTTCTGTGACCATACCGCTCTCGAAAAGCGTGAAGGGGGCAAGAGGTCTGGCTGCCGCTGACGCTCAATGAGGGAAGTAGGTTTCTTCCCGCAACAGCGCGCCGACCCCATTCACAACAGAGCTGATATCCGTTTTCGCGCAAGCGCCGCGAATACCCGCTTTCCGGGCCTCGTCAGACAGCTGGTGAGTGAGGTATAGCGTGACCATCAGAATCGGGGTTTCCGGCGATAGTTGAGTGATGATGCGAGCGGCATCAAGACCATTCATCTGGGGCATCTGGAAATCAAGCAGAATGACGTCGGGTCGAGTTTGCCGGAACCTCTCCACCGCTTCTTGACCGTCGCCGGCTTCGTCACAGACTTGCCAGCCGTCGTGTTGCTCCAGCACACCGCGGAGATAGCGCCGTACCGCCGGATTGTCGTCCACTACCAGAATACGAACCACGCCATTCCCTTTCAATCAGATTCTCCAGGGCATTTGACCGCGACCAAGCAGTCATGCTGTCAATCCGACCAACGGTGCGGCCTGAACCTTGCGGTGCATAGTCCTCGTACGCTCACCTCCGCCTGTTGCAGTGCGAACTTCACACGCAGATGCCAAGAACTCCCGTATCCGCAGTCGGGCTTTGTGAAGTTGCGATTTTGAATTGCCCACCGTACATCCCAGCATCTCCGCGATTTCGTGGTGCTCATAGCCCTGGACGTCGTGCATCAGAAATATCGTCCGGTATCCTTCGGGAAGCGTGCTGATGGCCCGGGTCAATGTGATGCGGGTGACGGAAGTCTCCAGCCGGCTGTCCAGGGTGGCGAATTCACGAGCGACCGGCTCACTACCTTCATGCTGGCTGTAAGGCTCATCCAGGGAAACCTCACGCAGTTTTTTCTTGCGGAACTGCATCAACACGGTGTTCATCGCCACGCGGTAGAGCCAGGTTGAAAAGGCTGAGTCTCCGCGAAAACTCGACAACTTGCGGAACACCTGCAGGAAGGCGTCCTGCGCCAGTTCCTCGGCTTGCGCCACATTGTTGGTCATGCGCAGGCAGAGAGAATAGATGCGCTTCTTATGTGTATTGAAAAGAGTGGCGAATGCATCCGGATCACCCTGCTGGGCCCGCCCGATCAGGTCTGGACCCAAGGGGAGAGTGGCTGTGCTGTTACCGTTGCTGTTCATTTGCGTGTCCTTTCAAGTTAAGTGAGATTGCTTCACACGTTCCTTCATATTTCACAATCCGAGGTTAGACGCGGACAGCGCGATGGTCTATCCAGTGGGGGCCGTAGGCGTCCCGGTAAGTTCCTGTACAGGAAATCGGGTATCCCCTAAGGGCAGTATGTGGTTTCAAAATAATGACTTGCGGCTAAGAGAAGTACCCTACAGGGAATCCTCACAGCGCGTACAGAATCAGCGGGATTTTCAGTCGCCGTTTGAGTGCTTATGCTTCGACTATGAAGTTTCTCTCGCTTCAAGCCACGAAGGTTCTCCCGCAATGCGCCCACGTACACGTGCTCACCTATCGAGCAGGGGCCGGTCGAAGACTGGCTCCTGCTCCCTGCCTTTCCTCTCGCAATAGTGGAAGGAAGGTGGCCGGTACTGCCGGAGCTCGCTCTCATAACTTTTATTCAAGATCAATTCCCGGAGACCCAGGACTCAACACTGAATTCGACACTACTGAATTCGACACTCAAGACGAGCCCAGGATCCAAGGTCAACGGCCTGATTTTACGGAGTGCCACATGGGGCCCTCCGGACGGCCATCCAGTCCGGCATCGCCTGACGGTGGCACGCAAAACAATTTCTGTGGTCCAGCAAGCGACACAAGGGTACACAGGATGTCTTCCCCAAATCGCACAGCGGTAAGGGAAGGAAAACAAACTAAAAACGACAAAAGGAGAAACTAACCAATGAAACTTATAAAGACGTTCTCAATCGTATTGTGTCTGTTTGTGGGTTGTGCATTCCTATTGCCAACCGCTGTAGCCGATCAATGGAACCAACGGACATATGTGACCTTCAGCGCACCGGTGGAAGTCCCCGGTACGGGCGGCCAGGTCCTGCCGGCTGGCACCTATATGTTTAAGCTGATGGACTCAACCTCAAACCGGAACATCGTGCAGATCTTCAGCCAGGATGGAAAACATGTGTACACCACCATTCTTGCAATCCCGAATTACCGCCTGCGGGTCACGGACGACACGGTAATCACGTTCTGGGAAACACCAGAGGGTACACCACCCGCCATCAGGGCCTGGTTTTATCCCGGCGAGAACTGGGGTCAGGAATTTGTGTATGAGAAATCACCGGCCATGGCAGTCGCCAAAGTGACTGAAGAAGCCGTTGTGACCACCCCGGTCGAACTGGCCGCGGTCCCTGCCGAAACCGTGCAAGCTGCGCCGGCGCCTATGGAAGAAGTGGCGCAAGCCGAACCAGCTCCGCAGCAGCCGCAGGCGGCTCCCGAGCCGGTGCAAACTGAAACTCCAGTCGCCCTTCCGCAAACGGCCAGTTTCTTGCCGCTTTTCGGACTGACCGGCCTGCTGTCCTTGACCGCGGGATTCGCTCTTTGGCTGTCGAACAAGAGAGCAGCGAATCGGCGCAGCCCCGTTTCGGGACGAGTTAACTAATGAACAAATGCTTGCGAGAGGGGTGGTACGCGAGTACCACTCCCTTTCTTGGTCCACGAAAGCAGGCAGCACATGAAAACATTTCTCGCAATCACTTCATGCCGGTTCTTCAGGCTTTGCGGTCTGGCCGCTGTGCTTTTTCTTGTTGCATCGGGTGGGGCCGTCTCGCAAGTGCCTTCATCCTCGCAAAACTCCTCCAGTGAGCCATTCAAAATCAGGGTCAATGCCAATCTGGTGGTCTTGCACGCAACCGCGGAGGACCACAAAGGCGTTCTTGTTTCCGGACTCGCTCAGGACAATTTCCAGGTCTATGAGGATGGGGCCCTGCAGCAAATCAAGTATTTCAGCCATCAGGACGTTCCGGTAACGGTAGGGCTGGTGATCGACAACAGCGGAAGCATGCTCACGAAGCGCGCTCTGGTCATTGCCGCGGCCCTGGAGTTTGCCCGTTCCAGCAATCCGCAAGACCAGATGTTTGTGGTCAATTTCAACGAGCATGTGTTTTTTGGACTTCCCGACGATATGCCGTTTACCGGCCACGTCGACCAGTTGGAGGTTGCATTATCCAGAATCAACACGACTGGGCGGACCGCGCTGTACGATGCGGTGGCTGTGGCCCTCAACCACCTCAAGCAGGGTAACCGCGATAAGAAAGTGCTGATCGTGATCAGCGACGGCGGTGACAATGCCAGCAAACACACAAACCTGGCCCAGATCATGGCCATGGCCCAGCGTACTGACGTGATCATCTACGCCATTGGCCTCTTCGACGAGAGAGACGGTGATCGCAATCCTGCTGTGTTGAAGCAGCTTGCCCAGAACACGGGCGGCGATGTCTATTTGCCCGAGTCTCTCAAGGAAACGGTCCCCATTTGTGAACGGATCGCCCGGGACATCCGCAATCAATACACCATTGCTTATGTGCCCGCCAACATGAAGCAGGATGGAACATATCGGACCATACAGATAAAGGCCAGCGGACCGGGCCACGGAAAGCTCGTGGTCAGAACTCGCGCTGGCTACCGCGCGCCCCCGGTTTCGCCGTCATCATCGTCTGCAAGGAGGAATAAGCCATGATTTCCGTTACCCACTCGCACCGGTTGCGTCCCGGGCCCAGGCAATCTCTTGTCTGCTGGACTCGCTTTTTCTTTCTTGCAGGCATCATTGCGCTCGGTTACGTTGCTTTTACGCTGATAGACACAGAACGCTACCAGACAAACGCAACAGGTCGTTTTGAGGAAGCATTGAAGGCCCAGAGCGGTGCTGTTCCGGATGTTACTGCTCCCGGTGCTGGTGCTCCGAGCGTTATGACTCCAAGCGTTTCAGCAAGTGCTACTCCGCTGGGGCGCATCAAGATAAGCTCAATCGGTGTTGCAGCGATGATTCTGGAAGGCGTGGACGATAAAACTCTGCGCCGGGCTGTCGGTCACGTGCCGGGAACCGCGATCCCAGG
>PLJN01000089.1:0-1200 GCA_003140235.1 Acidobacteriaceae bacterium | reverse complement strand
CACTGAATCGCTGAAGAGTTCCAGAGGGCCAATTCTGACTCTGGTCACCTGTTACCCCTTCTCCTATGTAGGTCCCGCACCCCAGAGATTTGTCGTGCGCGCACATAGAATTCCATGAGTGAAGCGAGACACAGCCTGATCGTTGGAAAGATGGGCTTTTATGGCCTCATCCGTATCCGGCGATCACGCAGGGAATATCTCAGAATATTACGGCTACAGGCAACTGCAACCGCAGCCTCCGGCTAAGGGGCAGTGCTGTTCTTCGCTCCTTTTTCGGAAGCCGACTTCGCCAGACTGTCGCTATGCTCGGCATGCAGCTTCGCGGCCTCAATGTCGTGATGATTTGCCTGCTGATTGTGTCCGTGGGCGAGATAGGCGTGGTGCGCGGCCTTTTCGTTCTCCTCGGCCTTCGCGGATTTCATTGCTTCGTTGTAATGGTAGGCCGCCCGCTCATGATGACGCGCAGCGTGATGGTAGTGCTCCCAGGTCTTTGACATGTCGTACTCCGTTTAGATCGGATTGGGGAAATTTAACCGCAAAGGACGCAAAGGTCGCGAAGGGACGAGAGAGTGAACAGCAGATTGTACTCGTACACTCGTCCCAATTAGGCGTCATCTGCGTCATCAGCGGTAAGGTTTTGATCTTCGGCTCTCTATACACCGTGCCCGTCGTCGACCAAGTACTCTTCCGGAACGTCATCCATCCGCACCTGCCGTGTCGTTACTTCAGACACGTCCGGGTCCTTGGCGTTCTCCACGCCCGCAACGGCTGCGGCCTCGAACGAGTTCCCTTCCTCGAGCAATTCCTCCACACTCTCGGAATCGGCGTCGGCTACATCCGATAGCTGTTGAAGATCGCCGGACTGGCCGGCGGAATTCGATCCCAGTTCATCTTCGCGTTCATTTTTCGGAAGCATAATTGTTACTCCTGTTCCATGAGATGCAGTATTCTGCCACTGCGTTTGTTGATATCTATTCATCCGCGAGTTTAGCCATTCGTAAGGACCACTTTGAGCGCGCCTTCTTTGGCCGCGTTGGCAAACGTGTCATACGCCCGCATGATGTCGTTCAACGCGAAATGATGAGTCACCAGCTTGCTCGGCTGCAGTTTGCCCGAGCCCACGATCTTCAGCAGCATGGGCGTTGTTACGGTATCCACCAACCGCGTGGTGAGAGACATGTTGCGGTCCCAGAGTTTCTC
>PLJN01000103.1:15172-15398 GCA_003140235.1 Acidobacteriaceae bacterium | reverse complement strand
AAGTTCTCAAGGCCGTTCGTGTGAACGCGGCCATCCACATATTGAGTCGCGTGGTCAACAACTTGGTGCGCGTAATCGCTGGCCAGTCCTTCATACGAGAGCAGTGCATCAGTGTAGAGAGCAGCGCCAGCGGTAACGTGCTTGCGTACCTGTTCTTGCAGCACAGTCTTGCGGCGACTCGGAATCACACTAGCGCGAATCTTGCCGCCGCGCTCAAGAATTCCCA
>PLJN01000103.1:0-15111 GCA_003140235.1 Acidobacteriaceae bacterium | reverse complement strand
CGAATCCGGTGCATCATGAACCACGCGGACTTCTGAGTAACCCTAACGTCACGCGCAATCTCGTAGCTGCTCACACCGTTCTTACAATTGGCGAGCATCCAAGTAGCAGTAAGCCACTTGTCGAGTCCAATTGGCGAGTCCTCATAGATCGTGCCAACCTTGACCGAAAACTCACGCTTGGGATGATGTGTCGAACATTTCCAGGTGCGGCGCTTGGCATTGAAACTCACCTTGGTGGATCCGCAACCGGGGCAGATAACACCGTCAGGCCAGCGCCGTACAGCGAGGTAGTCAATGCAATTGTCGGGATTCGAGAAGTAAATAATGGCTTCCTGAAGGCTCTTTGGTTCACGGCTCATAACGTTCTCCATGACTTAAATATAGCCGAAAACCGTGGGCGAGTCAAGTAAATTATTGCCCTATTTAGAAGATGCGCCACCATGACCGAGTCCGGCTGGAGTTTTCCAAACAGGCGGTGCCGTTTTCGCAAACGGCGTCCATTCGCGACAGCGCACGGCTGCAAAGGTTGGTCGACGCCGTTGCCCCGGCGAGGAGCGCGAGCGTCCTGGATATTGCCACTGGGCCCGGCTATGTTGCTTTGGCGTTTGCCGAAGTTTGCCGCGAGGTCGTGGGAGTTGACCTGACGCCAGAGATGCTGGAGCTGGCCGAGTCCCACCGCCGCAGCCGGCAATTGTCGAACGCAAGTTTTCAACGCGGCGCTGCGGAGAAACTGCCATTTCCGGCCAAACGATTTGACATTGTTGTGAGCCGCCTGGCGATTCATCATTGCCGCGTCCCAGCGCGAGTGATCGCCGAAGCGGTCCGGGTTTGCGCGCCTGGCGGAACGATTGCGATCGAAGACCTGGTGGTCAGCGAACATCCCAGACGCGCCGCCTACCAAAACCGTGTGGAGAAATTACGTGATCCCTCGCACACCAGAGCGCTCTCCGCCACCGGCCTTATCCGGTTGCTGTCCAACGCTGGGCTGGAGATTCAATCGATAAATTCAGGCGAGTTGCAGCAAGACGCCGAGAAGTGGCTCGCCACGTCGGCCACTCCTGAGAGGGAAGCGCGGAAAGTGCGAGCGCTGCTGCTTCAGGATGAGAAGCGCGACTTGAGTGGCTTGTGCCCATTTCACTTTGACGGCCGTTTGCAATTTCGACATAACACGCTCACTGTCGTCGCCCACAAAACCTGAAGAAATACTATCGCCGATAGTGCCCGGCATTTTGTGGCGCTCTTGCCGCACAAGTTGCTGTAAAATGCTTTTTTCGCTTCGTCCCGCCCCACTTTTAACAGAAGAGGCTAATGCAGATCATGACCACACTTCTCCGGCGCCACTCCCTCAGACTTTTTGCAATCATTATTTTTATGCTGTTCATAATGACGGCGTCTGTCTCCCTGAACGCTCAGATGGGACGCGATACACCGTACAACGGCACGGACATTCATCTGCACAAGTTTCAACCTGCCGTGCCGCCGGAGCAGGCTTCCCGTCCGGCCCCTGGGCAGAGTGCTGACGATTTCACTGCCCAGCAAATTGTGGCGTTGGAGCAGGACAAGGGCTTGCGCACACCGGCGCAGCAGAAGATNNCTTCTTTATACGATCAGGATGATGCGGGGACAGGCTGCCGCGCCGGGCGTGCCGTTCCTGTATACGGGCGTTGATTTGGACCAGAACAATAATGTAATCGTGGACATCACGGCCAACGTCACTGATTCATTGTTGCAGCAGCTGGATTCGGCCGGCGCCCTGGTGTGGTATGCGAACGCGGATTTTCACAGCATTCGCGCCGTTATCTCTCCTGACCAATTGGAAAACATTGCGGCGTCGCCCGATGTAATCTTCATCTCGCCCAGGATCGAGTCCATCACCGCGGGGACAGGGTTATTGCGGACCAGGCTCCAAAGACCGGGTTTTGCGCAACGCGCAGCCAGAATACGTAAGCAACTGATTGCGGCATTGGCGGCAAGAGCGGGAGGGGTTACCGGCGGCCCCAAACAGGGCAGCGTCGACTCGCAAGGCGATGCCACCCACCGGGCTGCCGACGCGCGTGCAACATTCAACGTGAATGGGTCGGGGCTAAAGATCGGCATTCTTTCCGACAGTGCCAACGCCACCGGCGCCCTCACCGCGGCCCAGACTTCGGGCGATATGCCGCCGACGTGTCCTGTCGTCACAGGGCCGTGTTTCACCATGGTCCAGGACTTCGGCAGTGGCTCTGATGAAGGGACCGCCATGATGGAAATCATTTATGATTTGGCGCCTGGCGCAAACCTCTTCTTTGCTACGGCCGATGTGAGTGAAGCCGGTTTTGCGCAGAACATCCTGAACCTCCAGTCGGTAAGCCATTGCGACATTATTGTGGACGACGTTTTTTACTTCGATGAACCCGTGTTCCAGGACGGCATTGTGGCCCAGGCGGTCAATACCGTCTCCACCGCGGGCGTACTTTACTTCTCTTCCGCGGGCAATGAAGGCAACGTGGATTCCAGCACCGCCGGATACTTTGAAGGAGACTTCAACGATGCCGGATCGCCCGCATTCACTTTCCCCGGCGGCGCCAAGACCGGTACGATCCACAATTTTGGTACCGTGCCAACTCCTGTGAATGGTGACATTATTACTGCAAGAGGTGATGCTTATACGCTCAACTGGTCGGATCCCCAGGGTGGATCCGGGAACGACTACGATTTGTTCCTGGTCACTTCCACAGGCACGATCAAAGCGCAGTCCACGAACTTGCAGAATGGGACGCAGAATCCCTTCGAACAGATAAACCCGCCTGCGCTCGTCGCTGGAGACCGCTTGGTTGTCTTTAAGACGACCGCAGCAACACCACTGGCATTTGCGATCAATACCATTCGCGGCACGCTGACACTGGTCACCAGCGGGCAGACCCACGGCCACTCGGCTGCTTCCGGAACGGGCATCTATTCCGTGGCGGCGACGCCGGCGGCCGGCGCTTTCAACGGCGTCGCTCCGGTGGGACCATTCCCCAATCCTTTCAACAGCACCAACGTGGTCGAGCCGTTTACTTCAGACGGGCCCCGGCGGGTGTTCTTTAGTTCGAATGGAACGGCCATTACGCCGGGGAATTTCCTGTTCGGCACCAACGGCGGCACAGTACGTAACAAGCCGGACATTACCGCCGCCGATGGCGTATCCACAACCCTGCCTGGCAACTCTGGCCTGAATCCTTTCTATGGCACTTCTGCCGCGGCGCCCCATGCGGCCGCGGTCGCGGCGCTGATCAAGTCTTTCAACCCCGCTTTGACCCAGACCCAGATACGGACCGCGCTGACCAGCACGGCCATCGACATCATGGGTGCGGGCAACGATCGCGATTCCGGCGCCGGCATTGTCATGGCCTGGGAAGCAATCAACTCGCTGAGCGCGCCCGGAGGCCCCGATCTACAAGCCATCACGGTTACCGCGAGCGAGAACCCGGGCAACGGCGATGGCGTGATTGAGGCCGGCGAAGGCGGCAAGCTGGTGGTCCAGTTGAAAAACGCCGGAGGATCGACCGCCACGGCGATTAGCGCTACTCTGGCAACCTCCACGCCGGGGGTGACGATCACCTTGCCGGGCACCAGCGCTTATCCCGATCTCGCGGCGGCCGCGTCAGGCACCAACACCACTCCATTTGCTTTCACCGTTGCCAGCAACGCTCCGTGCGCGCTGGTCATCAACTTCACGCTGACCATCAATTACACAGGCGCTGCTCAGCCAACTGTGCTGAACTTGAGTGTCCAGACCGGAATGCTTAATTTGACCGCCGTCCTCGATGGCACGACTACTCCCGCTACAGTGACCGGTATGACTGCCACCACCGGAACGCAGACGGGCAGACTGTCCCGCAATGGCGTCGCCAGCACTTGCGCAGCGCCGAAGGCCAACCCTGGGCTTCTCGCACCAGGCACTGGCTCACGAGCATTCAATGCTTACACCATCACCAGCGCGTGCAAAACCGGGTGTGTGAACGCTGTGATGACCTCCAACAACGGAACCAACCTGTACGAGGCGGCATATACCTCTGCGGGCTTTGTTCCGTCAAATCCCAGTACGAACTACCTCGCCGATCCCGGAGTGAGCAGCAGTACTGTGACGATGGGTTTCAATGTGACCAGCGGACAGCCCAATACGCTTGTAGTCCACGATATCAACGTGACCCCGGCGTCCGGGAGCACCTACACCCTCCAGGTCCCCGCATGCTTCGTGAGCTGCAACATCAACCAGGTGCCTGTGGCCGTGGTCCATAACGTCACAGTGGTAGCGGCCGTTCCAGGTGGAAGCGCAAATGCCAGCATCGATAACGGTTCCTCTGACCCCGATGGAGACCCCATCACTCTTACTCAAACTCCCGCCGGACCCTACCCACATGGCGTGACCACCGTGATGCTCACAGTAACGGACACCAAAGGCGCCTCCGCGCAGGCCAGCGCCACGGTAACGGTGGTGGATGCGGCACTGGGGTTCACCAAGGCATTCGGCGTGGCCGGCATGCCGCCGAACGGCACGACGACCTTGATGTTCACTGTCCAGAACAACGAGACCTCACTCACGCTGACCGGGATTGGGTTCAGCGATACGCTGCCCGCGGGTCTGGTGATTTCTACGCCGAATGGGCTGAGCGGAAGCTGCGGAGGCGGGACGATCACAGCGACTGCGGGATCGGCAAGCATCAGCCTGTCGGGAGCTTCGCTCACGGCCGGCGCGTCGTGCACGTTCCAGGTGAACGTGACGGCTGACGCGACTACGGGAGTGAGGACCAACGTGACCGGCGCCGTGACCTCAAACGAGACTGGCGCCGCCGGAACGGCAACGGCCAGTATTACCGTGGCCGCGGCTCCGACAATCGCCAAGAGCTTTGGCGTGGCGACGATACCGCTGAGCGGCACGACTTTGCTGACGTTCAACATCAATAACCCGAACGCGGGCGTGACGCTGCACGGGATTGCGTTTACTGACAACCTGCCGGCGGGCCTTCAAGTGGCCACGCCCAGCGGCTTGAGCAACACTTGCGGCGGCACAGCCACGGCAGTCGCCGGATCGGGTGTTGTGACCTTGACGGGTGCGACCCTGGCGGGCAGCACTCCATGCGTGGTCTCGGTGAATGTGAAGGGGACAACGGCAGGGATCCAGAACAACAGCACACAGGTGAGTTCAACGGAGACCGGAACAGGGAATACCACGAACGCTTCGGTCACAGTCGTGGCGCCACCAAATTTCCTCAAGGGGTTTAGCCCGGCGACTATCCCGGTGAATAGCTCGAGCACCTTGACCTTCACCATCCAGAACAACAACACCACGATTTCACTGACGGGAATCGGTTTTAGCGATACACTGCCCCCGGGTATGATAGTCGCAACGCCCAATGGTTTGACGGGCAGTTGTGGTGGCGGAACCATTACCGCCACAGCGGGGTCGGGAAGCGTAAGCCTCTCGGGAGCGACGCTGGCGGTCGGCACTTCCTGTACTTTCTCCGTGACCGTGACCGTGACTACAGCGGGACTCAAGAGCAATGTCACCGGCAATGTGACCTCGACCGAAGGCGGGACGGGCGCAGCGGCTGCGGCTTCGATCGCCGTGACGGCCTCGGACCTCACCATCGCCAAGTCGCACGCCGGCAACTTCACGCAGGGTCAAACCGGGGCGGTCTACACCATCACGGTGACCAACTCCGGTAACTTGGTGACCGCCGGAATGGTTACCGTGACCGACACTCCGCCCGCAGGCTTGACCGCAACGACTGCCAGCGGAACGGGATGGACTTGCGGAGTTGTGGCGGGAGTCATGACCTGCACGCGCGCTGATGCTTTGGCCGCAGCCGGCAGCTATCCGGCGATTACCCTGAACGTCAACGTAGCCAGCAACGCCGCGGGCTCAGTCACCAACATGGCCACCGTGGGCGGTGGCGGAGAAGTCAACACCGCCAACGACACGGCCTCCGACGTAACTACAGTTACGCCCCTCAACAGCTTCACGTTTTCCGCGACGATCCCTTCGGTCACCGTGACCGCTGGCATGTCCGCGACCGAGCACTTCACCTTGACCCCGACTCCCTCGACGGGTTCTGCCATCACCTTCGCTTGCTCCAACCTGCCGGCGTTGGCAACTTGCACGTTTGTTCCGGCCAGCCAGCCGCCTACCAGCAGTCCCGTGGATATAGCCCTGACAATAGCCACGACCGCGCATACCTCGTCGGCACTCGAACGCCCGCGGACGTTCTATGCGGTATGGCTGCCGTTCAGCGGGCTGGGATTGATCGGCATTGTGATGATCGGAAGGCGCCGCAAAAACCGCAAGACTGTCGTAGTCTTCATCGCCGCAGGATTGATGATGCTGTTGGCGCTGGCGGGCTGTGGCGGCAGCAGCATCAACACCGCGACCGGGACACCTGCCGGTTCGTACCCGGTGACGGTGACTGCCACCGCGGGAACCACCACGCAATCCACTAACTTCACCCTGGTTGTTCAATAAAGGTGAAGGGTTCAAGTTGTTAGTTTGTTCGCCCGCGCCGCCATGCACTCCCTGGCGGCGTTGGCGCGTTGGGACCGCTCTCCCCTTTCTGCGCGGGATCACCAGGAACGGGCTCTCCACCGCACGCCTCATCACGCAAAATTTATTTTTCAAGAAAGTGTTAGACATTTTGACTCCGCCGCCTTAATATCTTTGGCGTAGTGACTTTTGGCTCCCGTGTGGGAGCTAATGGTGTCCCAAATCGTTGGCCCTGCTCGCCTTACAGGAGGCACACCAGATGGGGTTGTCCAGACGGGATTTTTTTAAAGTAGTACCGGGCGGCACGGCCGCTCTTCTCCTTGGTTTTGATGCCGCTCCGGTCCTGGCGCAGGCGAAAGAATTAAAAATCGCCCGCACCACAGAGACCCGGTCCACTTGTCCTTATTGTTCGGTGAGCTGCGGTGTGATCATCCACACCCTCGGCGACAAAGCCAAAAACGTGACCCCACAAGTGGTGCACGTGGAAGGCGATCCTGATCATCCGATCAACAAGGGCACGCTGTGTCCGAAGGGCGCGTCGCTCTATCAGGACATTCTCAATGAGCGCCGCCTGCTCAAGCCGCAGGTGCGCCGTCCTGGTTCCGACCACTGGGAAGACATCTCCTGGGACAAGGCGTACTCAGAGATTGCACGCCACATCAAGACCACGCGCGACGCCACCTTCGTGGAGACCGACGCCAATGGCAAAACCGTGAACCGCTGCGAAGGCATCGGCTTCAACGGTGGTTGTACTGACACCAACGAATTCAACTATCTGGTCGTGAAGACCATGCGCAGCCTGGGGGTCTGCTACCTGGAAAACCAGGCCCGTGTTTGACACGGCCCCACGGTCTCAAGTTTGGGACCAACTTTTGGACGCGGCGCAATGACCAATGGCTGGGTGGATATCAAGAACACCGACATGATGCTGATCATGGGCGGCAACCCGGCAGAAAATCATCCTTGCGGTTTCAAGTGGGTTGTTGAGGCGAAAAAAGTCCGCAACGCCAAACTGGTGGTGGTGGATCCGCGCTTCCAGCGCACGGCTTCGCAGGCCGACCACTTCTGCCAGATACGAGCGGGTACAGACATCGCCTTCCTCGGTGGCTTGATCAACTACGCCATCCAGAACAACCGCTTCAATAAAGAGTACGTCAGCAACTACACCAATGCGGCCCTGATCGTGAACAAAGGGTTCAAGTTGCCGGAAGACGGGCTCTTCTCCGGTTACAATCCCGCGACCATGGCGTATAACGTTTCCTCCTGGAATTACGAAGCCGGCGGAAACGTGACCGGTACGGCTGCCGCGGCCATTGCTGCCGGCGACGGTCCGGCCACGGCCGACACTGCGGCCCAGGTTGCGGCTCCCCAGCCTGCTGCAATGGCTACGGGCATGGGACACGCGGCTGGCGGTCCAGCAGCCGCCAAAGCGAGTCCAGGCGCTGCCCCTGCACCGCCGTCACTGCCCCCCGACGTGTCCTACGATACGTCTTTGGAACATCCGCGTTGCGTTTTCCAGTTGATGAAGAAGCAATTCTCCCGCTACACGCCGGAACGCGTGGAAAGCATCACGGGTATTCCCCGGGAAAAGTGCATCAAGGCCTGGGATATGTACACCTCCATCCGCAAAGATGGAGACATGAAGAAGGTCGGCACCATCATTTACTCGGTGGGCTGGACGCAGCATTCCAACGGCAGCCAGATCATCCGCACTGCGGCCATGATTCAACTGCTGCTGGGCAATGTTGGCCGGGCCGGCGGCGGCGTGAACGCCCTGCGCGGTCACTCCAACATCCAGGGCGCAACCGACATGGCGGGCGTGTTTGACATTCTGCCCGGCTATCTGAAGATGCCTGTGCCGGCGGACACTGATTTCGCTACTTATGCTAAGCGCATCACGCCGACTTCCGCGAAGCCGAAGGAGTGGGACTCTTTCAATTACTGGTCCAACACGTCCAAGTTTGCCGTGTCGTTCCTCAAGGCAATGTACGGAGACAAGGCCACGAAAGAAACTGACTGGGCCTTCAACTATCTGCCCAAGATCGACCGCAAGTACTCGTGGGTGGAGCAGTGGGACAACATGTACCGGGGCACCGTCAAGGGGTTGATGAGCTTTGGCATGAACGGCGTGGCCATTGGACCTAACTCGCACAAGAACATTAACGCCCTGAAGAAAGCGGATTGGCTGGTGGTCGGCGACATCTATCCCGAAGAGACCAGCGACTTCTGGCGGTCGCCCGGAATTTCCGACGACGAAAAGAAGCAAATCAAGACCGAGGTCTACCGGCTGCCCTGCGCCGGCTTTGCCGAGAAAGACGGCACATTCGTGAACTCCGCGCGCTGGCTGCAGTGGAAGTGGGCTGCTGTCCCGCCTCCAGGAGAAGCCAAACTGGACCAGGAAATCCTGGCCCGGATATTCCTTGGAGTGAAAGCGCTTTATCAGAAGGAAGGCGGCAAGTTCCCGGATGCCATCCTGGGTCTCAGTTGGCCTTATGCTAATCCCAACAACCCTTCGCTGACCGAAGTTGCCAAAGAGATCAACGGTAAAACGCTGGCGGACACGCACGATGACAAACAGACGCCGACGGACTGGAAAGCCGGACAACAGCTGCCCGGTTTCGCCTGGCTCCGCGACGATGGGAGCACATCTTGCGGCAACTGGCTCTATTGCGGCTCGTGGCCAGATGCCGGCTCGAACACGCAGCGGCGCAATCCAGACGATCCCTCCGGGTTGGGTATCCATCCCACGTGGGGTTGGTCATGGCCGGCGAACCGTCGCGTTCTATACAACCGCGCATCTTGCAATCTTGAGGGCAAGCCCTGGGATCCCACTCGCAAGCAGGTCTGGTGGAATGAGGCTACGGGGAAGTGGGCGGGCAACGATGTTCCTGACTTCAAGGTCGATTCCAACCCGAAAGACCACATGGGTCCGTTCATTATGAACCCCGAAGGTGTGGCCCGGCTCTTTGTTCCGCTGGGCCCCATGGCTGACGGTCCATTCCCCGAGCACTATGAACCCATCGAAAGTCCGGTAGTCAACGAGCTGCATCCCAAGCAGTCCAACAGTCCGGTGGTCAAGAAATACAAGACGGACATGGATAAGTACGGGACCGTTGCGGACGGCTACGATATCGTCTGCACCACGTACCGTCTCACGGAACATTACCACTACTGGACCAAGAACAATCCGATGAACGTGCAACTGGTGCCCGAGCCTTTCGTCGAGATCGGCGAGGACCTGGCGAACGAAAGATCGATTAAGGGAGGCGAAAAGGTCAAGGTCACCAGCGCGCGCGGCACGTACATCGCCAAGGCTTTGGTGACCACGCGCATCAAGTCGATGCAGATTGCCGGGAAGAAGATCTACCAGATCGGCATTCCCATCCACTGGGGCTATCGCGGTATTCAGGAGGACAAAGGCGTAACCGGTCTTACTCCCGCGAACCTGCTTTCGCCCACGGTGATTGACCCCAACGCTTACACACCAGAGTTCAAAGGTTTCCTGGTGAAACTCGAGAAGGCCTAAGGAGATACGCCATGAGCAACGGCACAATGGAAATAAAAGCGATCTCCGGACACCGCGGCGGCACGCCGGGTGGCGGGGTCTACGATCAGTCCGATGGCAAGACGCGCAGCGGCACTTCCCGCGACTACGACGTGTGCAAACTGGTGGACACCACCACTTGCATCGGCTGCAAGGCCTGCGAGGTCGCCTGCCTGGAGTGGAACGGATACGACTTTCGCGACACCACCTTTGATAACACCTACCAGACCATGCCCGACACAGCGTGGAACTTCTGGAACCTGATCCGCTTCAATGAAGACACTGACGCGGACGGCAACCTGCAATGGCTGATGCGCAAAGACCAGTGCATGCACTGCGCTGATCCAGGGTGTCTCGAAGCGTGCCCGGCGGACGGCGCGATCGTGCAGTACCAGAACGGCATCGTCGACTTCAATCAGGAACACTGCATCGGCTGCCAGTATTGCGTTACCGGCTGCCCGTTCAATATTCCCAAGTTCAACGATCAAACCAAAAAAGTTTACAAGTGCACGCTCTGCTCGGACCGCGTAGGCGCAGGCCTCGAACCGGCCTGCATTAAGGCTTGTCCCACGGGCTGCCTGCATTTCGGCAGCAAGGAAGACATGCTGTTCGAAGCCAACAAGCGCGTGGGCCAGATCAAGGCCAACACTTCCTATAAAGATGCTGGCGTGTACGATCCGGAAGGCGTCGGCGGCACGCATGTGATCTACGTGCTGCATGATGCCACCAATCCGGAGCGCTACGGCGGACTGCCGCGCGATCCTCGGATTCCATTCATGGTGAAGATGTGGAAAGGCCCCTTAAAGTGGCTGGGCGGACTCGGCATAACGTTGGGCGCCTTCGCTATGTTCATGCATTATGTCCGCTACGGCCCCAAGCGAGTTGAGGGAGAAGAGGAGAAAAAAGCATGAGCGGCGGAGCCATTGTCCAACCACAATCGAAGACCGCTGTTGCCGAGGAACGGGTGGTTCGTTACACGTTCCAGGAGCGCGTGATCCACTGGATCAACGGAATTTCCTACGGCTACTTACTGTTTACCGGCCTGGCCATCTTCACTCCTTATCTGGCCTGGATGGGCACCGTGATGGGCGGTGGCGGCACGATCCGTTACTGGCATCCCTGGATCGGATTGGTCTACATGGCGACCATTATCCAGATGCAAAGAATGTGGCGCAGCGACATGGTCACCACAGACGCCGACCGGCAATGGAGCAAGAACATTGAGCACTACGTCAAGAACGAAGATGACCAGATGCCTCCGGTGGGCCGCTTCAATCACGGCCAGAAGCAGTTTTTCTGGGTCATGTTCTACTGCGTATTCATCTTGCTGGTGACCGGCATCGTCATGTGGATACCAGAGCGGATACCGCGCAGCTTCCATTGGGTTCTGCCCATCATGGTTTTCATTCACTCCGCCGTGGCGCTGGTTACCATCGCGGCGTTCATGATCCATGTTTACATGAGTATCTGGGTCACTCCAGGTAGCATGAAAGGGATGGTCGAAGGCACCGTCTCCAGCGCGTGGGCGAAAACCCACCATCGCCTGTGGTGGCAGAGGATCACCGGCCGCAAGAACTAATTAAGGACTTCATGTCTGGATTTTCCTGGGACCGCCGCATTGCGCGGGCGGGTGAGTTGTCTCAAAGCCACGCTGCTGTTTCCGAGTTGCTTTCGTTTTATCAGGGCGTGGCGCGCTTTCAAAAACAAGTCTACGAAAAGCTGGCATCGGCGGAAGACCATTCCGTGTCTGTTCTGCTCCCGTACTTTCCCGGCCTTTTCGCACTGGTCACGCAAACCGGCTCACCCGCTCTGGTGACGTCGTCGGAAAATCTGGCACAGCTTCCTCGTGAAGACCTGCTGGAACTGCTGACTCATGTGTGGCAGCCTTCCCAGCAAAATGAAAACGAACACACCGAAAACGGACCGGACGAGAACAGCGAAGATCTTCCCGCCGAGGCTGCTTTCTTCGCCCGCGCGCTACTCCAGCCCTACGGCGAATATCTGGCCGAGCGCACCAGAGTGGCCGCAGATGCAAGCGCTGATTCAGGCGCTGACTCCGGCCAGGTCCGGTGTCCATTTTGCGGATCCAAACCACAGCTGGCTGTCCTTCGGCCGGAAGGCGACGGCGGCAAGCGCTCCCTGATGTGCTGTCTGTGCGCCACCGAGTGGAACTTCCGCCGGGTCGTTTGCCCCAACTGCGGCGAACAGAACAAGGACCACTTGCCGATTTTCGTGGCCAAGGAATTCGATTACGTTCGCGTGGACGCCTGTGACACCTGCCACACCTATATCAAGTCCATTGATCTCTCAAAAAACGGCAACGCCATTCCCGTGGTCGACGAACTGGCCACCGTCTCGCTGAATCTGTGGGCAGCCGACAACAACTTCCACAAACTGAGTCCCAACCTGTTCGGGGTTTGAAATCTCCCAACCCAAAACCCTCAACCACAGAGGCCACAGAGGAACACGGAGGAGGGAAGGAATAAGTGAAATTGCCGGTTTTCCTCTGTGCTCCTTTGTGTCCTCTGTGGTTAAAAGGGGTTTTGGTTGTCTTTCCTGACACAACCTTGGCGGGGAAACTGACTTCTCCCATCAGCGTAATCAGCGGCAAAGGTTCTTGCTTTGGCTGATTGCTGAGTGCTGATTGCTAATGGCTTCTTTTTCGCAGATGCGGTAGAGTCAAGCCATGCATTGGAACGCGTCCAGCCCGATCTTCCTGGCGGCCTTGATGCTGGTGGTATGGGGCGCAGTGATTGGGTCCCGCCGATTTCGCAATCTGACCTCTCGTGGAAGGGTTGCAATCTTCGCCTGCTGGGCCACCTCAGCCATGTTTCTGTTTCTGCTGGTGATAGAGTTCAAGTCAAAGTAGCCCGCTACTAAACTGCCAACTTTTCTTGAATGCTTTTGCTCGTGCGCTCAGCTGACCATCAAGACAACTCAAGGGTGTGACGGTAAATGTCGCCTCACGTCGCCCCAGTGCCAGCGGCACGGCACAGTGTTAGCCCAGTCTGTGCAAGCCCGCCGGGCGTCTCGCACGGCGGACTTGCTAAAGGCTCGGTAACGAAAGAAAGCCTTCACTTCCTTGCGCCGCAGGCCGGAGCGCCTGAAGCCGAAAACCTGCAAGCCGGGCGGATTAGGTGTAGAATCCAGCAACCTTAGTATTGATTCAAACTGCGGACGTTCACTCCCTCGTCCTTATATTGGAGCCACACCGAATCCATGCCACCACGCGCCGGAGCCAAGAAAAGCAAGAAGGCCAAAACCGCCGAGACGTACAAGCATCCTGAATCCACCAGTCCCATGCGGCCGGAAGTGGGCACACAGGCACAGTTCAAGAAGAAAAAAGCACCGGAAAAGTATCGCTATGACGATTCGCTGGCGCCCTCGCTCGAATGGGACGGGCAGAACCCCGCACGGGAGCGGGGCGAAGCGCTGATTAACGAAGCGCTGGAAGCGGACACTCTGGAGACTGCCAAGGACTCCATCAGCAAGCTCAAAGCGATGAGCAAACCTTTCCTGAACTGGGCGGGCAAAGCCGAGCGGATGTCTTTCGACGTGCCGACGCTGCCGCTGTTCATCCACGAGCGGCTTTCGACCAAAGCGATTCTGGAAACCCTGAAGGGCCACAAGCGGGACAAGCAGACGGACATGTTTGAGCTGTTCGGTGATCCACGGCATTCGATCATCGATCAGACGCTCAAGGCCTACGAGTACCCGGACAAGTGGGTGAACCGCATGGTGCTTGGCGATTCGCTAGTGGTGATGAATTCGCTGCTTCACTATGAAAGCATGGGCGGCCAAGTGCAGATGATTTATATGGACCCGCCGTATGGGGTGAAGTTCGGATCAAACTTCCAGCCGTTTGTACGCAAGCGCGATGTCAGCCACAACGATGACGAGGACATGACTCGCGAGCCGGAGATGGTTCAGGCCTATCGGGATACATGGGAACTGGGGCTGCATTCTTACCTGACATACTTGCGGGACCGATTGTTGTTAGCTCGGGAACTGTTGACGCCCAGTGGAAGTATTTTTGTTCAAATCAGTGATGAGAACCTTCATCACGTCAGAGAGGTTCTTGATGAGACATTTGGACAAGCAAATTTTGTCTCGATCATCACCTTCTCCAAAACCACACAATTTTCAGGGAGCATGATTTCGTCCGTCGCGGACTACATCCTTTGGTATGCAAAGGACATTGACCGAAGCAAATTTACTCAAATATATGGCTTGAAGGAAGCTGGAGACGAGGGAGCCTCGAAATATCGGCCTATAGAAACCTACAAATCCATACCGCCTGGCAGATTTCCACCTGACAAACTGGTGACTGTCGATCAACTGACATCACAAGGACAATCTGAAACCGATCAGATCTTTGAGGGTTTTGGACGAACTTGGCAGCCCCCCAAGGGAATGCATTGGAAGACCACAACGGCCGGATTGCAGCGGCTTGCAGAATTGGGGCGCATTGTCGTTGAAGGAAATTCGATCAGGTTTGTGCGATTCATGGACGATTTCCCGGCTTTCCCTATTCCTAATATTTGGACTGACATAGGCGGAATTCAGAACAGGACTGAAGGCAAGCTGTATGTTGTCCAAACGGCTTCACTAGCCATCCAGCGGTGTCTCTTGATGATAACGGAGCCAGGCGATCTCGTTCTTGACCCTAGCTGCGGCAGTGGCACGACGGCATACGTCGCGGAGCAATGGGGCCGACGCTGGATCACCTGTGATACTAGCCGTGTGCCGTTGGCACTCGCACGGCAACGCCTGCTAACAGCAACGTTCAACTATTACGAACTGAAGGACGAATCGCGAGGCCCGGCCGGCGGTTTTGTCTACAAACGCAAACAGAACAACAAAGTGGAAGAAGTCGGTGGCATTGTCCCGCACGTTACCCTCAAGTCCATCGCCAACAACGAACCTCCGGCTGAGGAAGTCTTGGTGGACCGGCCGGAAACTGTTAGCGGCATCACGCGCGTGACGGGTGCTTTCTGTTTCGAGGCGACAATACCGACACCCCGAGATTGGGAAGAGGATGACAAAGACACCGGCGAGGGCGCCG
>PLJN01000101.1 GCA_003140235.1 Acidobacteriaceae bacterium | reverse complement strand
AAAGCACATCGTAGTACAGAGGACACGGAGGAGAGAAGGAACCAGAGAGTTCCCGGTTTTCCTCTGTGTTTCTCTGTGTCCTCTGTGGTTATGCTTTTGGTTTTGGTGCTATTCATATCTCAGCGCGACCATGGGATCGACTTTGGTTGCGCGGCGTGCTGGGATGTAGCACGCCAGCAGCGCCACGGCCGCCAGCAGAATGGCGATGCCGATGAACGTCGCGGGATCAGTCGGGCTAACGCCGAAGAGGACTTTGGTCATCAGTCTGGTGACGCAGAAGGCCAGAACCAGGCCGATGGCCAATCCGCACATCGCCAGTCGCAGTCCTTGCGCAATCACCATGACCAGGACGTTCATGCGTCCGGCGCCGAGCGCCATACGAATACCGATTTCGCTGGTGCGTTGCGTTACGGAGTACGACATCACGCCGTAGATTCCAACTGCGGCCAGGACCATGGCGAGTCCGCCGAAGAGTCCGAGCAGAATGGCTTCGAGGCGCGGCTGCGCCACGGACGTGGACATGAGTTCTTCCATGGTGAAGATTCTGGCCATGGGCAGGCTCTTATCAACTTGCGCCAGCACGTTGCGGATTGCGGGCGCCAGGATTTTAGGGTCGCCATCCGCGCGTATGGTGAAAGACGGATTGTTTGAATAGTCGTGCTGCAAAACGGAAGCGTACACGGCCGGCTTGGGGGCTTTATCTAATCCGCCATAGCGCGCATCGGACACCACTCCGACGATTGTGAATTGCGGCACGTGAAAGCCGGGCGGAAGTTCCGCCGGAGGAATCAGGTTGAGAGGAGGCGTAAGCAGGACCGTTTTGCCGATGGGATCCTGGCCGGGCCAATATTGGCGTGCCAGAGTTTCATTCACCACGACCGAGAGTCCGCTGTTCGACTGGTCGTGTTCGTTTAGCAGCCGCCCCTTCAGCAGGCGAATTCCCGTGGCGCTGAAAAAGTGACCAGCTACACCGCGATATTGCACATTTGAAATCTTATCGATGCTGGTGGGAAGTGGTCGGTCCAGAGGGACGAAGAACTTGCCCCAGTTTTCTCCCTGCAACGGAAGCACGGAAGTTGCGCCCGCAGCTTTTACTCCGGGAAGTTGTTCAACCCGGGCCAGCACGTCCTGATAGAACGCAGCCACGCGAGGCGGGGCGCCGATTCGTAACGGGTCGGGCTGTGGATCGTGGTACGACTGCGGGAGATTCACGCTGAACGTCAGGACATGTGCCGGATCGAAGCCGGCGTCTACATGCATGAGACGCTGGAAGCTCTTGATGGCCAGCCCGGAACCGATCAGCAGTACGAGCGCCAACGCAACTTCGCTAATGACGAGTCCGGTGCGAGCACGATTGCTACCGGCCGGATCCGAAGTGCGTCCGCCTTCCTTCAAGGCATTGTTGAGTTTGCCGACGCGAGAACTCTGCAGCGCGGGAACAAGTCCGAAGAGTACTCCGGTGAGGGCAGAAACCGCGAAGGTAAAGAGCAATACGCTGGTATCAAGCCGGACTTCCTGCATGCGCGGCAAAATGTCTTTTGCTAGTGGCAGAAGATTCAGGAAGACGTAGGCCAGCGCGAGTCCCAGTAATCCACCCAGCAAAGAGAGCAAGACGCTTTCGGTAATGAACTGGCGAAGCAGGCGTCCGCGGCCCGCGCCGAGAGCGGAACGAATGGCAATTTCTTTTTTGCGTCCGGCGGAACGCGCCAGCATGAGATTCGCCAGATTAACGCACGCAATCAGCAGCACCGACCCAACCGCCCCGAGCAGGACCATCAGCGCGGGTCTGACGTCGCCGACCCATGTCTCGCGCAGAGGTTCAAGGTCTGCGCCAACGCCCTTGTTCTCCGGAAACTGCTGCGCAATTCCCAGCATGACGGAATTCAGATCGGAGTAAGCCTGTTCGCGGGTGACTCCTGATTTCAGACGGCCCACCATGTTAAGAAAGTAGTTGTCGTGTGAATTCGAGTTGTCCTTCGGCTTCCAGGCCATCGGCAGCCAAACCTGTCTGGGAGAGAACATGTAAAAACTGGCTGGCATCACTCCGATAATTTTGTACGTCTCACCATTCAGCGTGAGAGCCTTATTCAAGGCGCCGGGATCGGAGTTGAGATGAGTACGCCAGAAATCCTCGCTCACGATTGCCACCTGATGCGATCCCCACTGCTCCTCGTTCGGCAAAAAGTTTCTTCCTAACCGAGGCGTCACGCCTAAAGTGGTGAAGTAGTCGGCGGAAACTACTTGTCCCGCCAAAAGCTCCGGTTGGTCCGTTCCGGTCAGATTAAGAGAAACCCCGAAAAACGCGGACAGCCCCGCCAATGTGTTGTTCTGTTCGCGCATCGTCCGAAAATCCGGCGGCGATGCGCCATACTGGGGCAGCCCGTGCGAAGGAGCGCTGTTGAAAATGAACATCAGCTTTGCCGGATCTTCATACGGCAGAGGACGCAGCAGCACGCCGTTTACTACACTGAAGATTGCCGAGTTGGCGCCGATCCCCAGTGCCAGCGTGATGATCGCTATCGCCGCAAACGCCGGCGATTTACGCAACATGCGCGCCGCGTAACGCAAGTCTTGTAGCAACACTTCCAGGAAGGGAAGGCCAGCCTGATCGCGGTAACTCTCCTGAATCTGCGACGCATTTCCCAGAGTCAGCATGGCCTGGCGGCGAGCTTCGTCCGGCGCAAGGCCGCGGCGGATGTTTTCTTCCACCAGCAATTCCTTATGCGCCCGCAACTCGTCGTTGAGTTCGCCGGCGAGCCCCTGTTTTTGCGTCGTGCCTTTGAGCTTGGAGAGAGCAACTCGTAGCCAAGTCATTGGGGACATCCCATATTGTTTTCGCCGCGCTCATTCATGCGAGTGTGGGCGTCATGCATCAGACACTCCTCTTGCGAACCTTGCTTCTTTTCAGAACCGGGCCAAGTTTGCCAATGCACCGTGACCTATGCGTCTGGAAAAGTCTCCTTGAAGTGGCTGTTTGGCTCGAAAATCATACGGTCACGGGTATAGTCGAGGATCACTGTAAATCTCCTAAGCACTTCCGTACCTATCTTCCGTCTGTCGTCTGGATTGCCCGAGCAGCAAGCGGCAGTTGGGCCGTTCATTCGAAACGATCCTAGTTGTAAATAGGAGGCGCGGCCGATGACTCCTTCGCCCGGCTCTCCCAAACCAACTCCCGTCTTCACCTTGCGGACGGGACCAGTTGTTTTCAGAATCGCGGGATCATCGACGGCATCCCCGGACCCGCTGTCGACCAAAAACTCTCCGGTTTCCGGTTTTCCCCCGGGAACAGCGATGGTTCCCTTTATGTATGGCCATTTGCCGCGAAATTGGATTGGGAAAATGCCGCCGGAACCTGAGTATAAAAACGTTGAGGGTTCGGCGATCGTCATCTTTCCGGCTGCGTAGTCCAGAGTAATGACGTAGCGGCTTATAAAGTCATAGCCCAAAAATCCATCCATAGGATGATGCCCTTGCAGTCCGGTCAGGTCGGTCGTGTTTACGCGGTGACCGGAGGAAGTCAATCCTGGAAGTTCAAACGTCACCAATTCAATGAAATTGACTGGCACAGTTCCCGCACCAGCGCCGTGAACGGTGCCACTTCCCGATGTTTGCAGCCCCAGGCGCTTCGCGACGCCCGAATCCAAATAACTGGATCCAGCGCCTGTATCCAGGGAAAACCAGAGATGTTCACTTGATCCGGCGATTTGCAACCGGAAGAAAATGCCGTCCGCGTTTAACTCGAATGGGACAACGATGTGCTTATCGCCAGAGGAAAATTGATAAAGTGCGGGCGCAGCTTGCGCAGAGGCTTTTCCAGCGAATGTCTGCGCTTTAGAGTGAGTGCTCACCATGAGCAGGATCACTGCAATGGCGAAGCGTTGTATTTTCATGGTTGGCCTCTCAGTCATATGATGAATCTCCGGTGCCGGCATGGGTTCACCTGTTGAATATCAACATGAGTATAGACGTTGCGATGAAGCAGTGGTTAGCAGCATTCATGCTTCACCGCCCAGCAGCCGGCCGATCACGGCGGAAATGCGCTCCCAGTTCCGGGCCTCGAGAGCGAGTTGTTTTCTTCCGGGCCTGGTGATGGTGTAGTACTTGGCTTTGCGATTATTGTCGGAAACGCCCCAGCTCGAACTGATCCAGCCCTTTTGCCCTAAGCGCAGCAGCGCGGGATACAGCGTACCCTGGTTCAACTGCAACAAGTCTTCAGAAACCTGTTCGATGCGTCGGGCAATGCCGTATCCGTGCATGGGACCCATGGCTTCCAGGGTCTTCAGTACCATCAGGTCCAGCGTGCCTTGAAGAACATCGGTCTTGGGACTCGCCATGGCCAGCCATACTCCTGTTGATTACCAACACATTAGAGCGCATTTCCTGTTGATTGTCAACACAAAGACAGTTTCACTGGAAAGATCCCCGCGACCTTCGCGGCTACCAGGCCCGGACTGGCACCGAAACCTGTGTGGTCTCCCACTGCAGAGAAAGCTGGGCCAACGCATCACCGTGCGGCTCCAGCAGAATGGTGAACTGTTCCACCGGGTCGGAAAGCTGCGACGTCTTCATATCGACGCGGACCAGGTCCTGCTTTTCATCATAGATGGTGCCCCACTGGCCGGTCTGCTTATTAATGATGAGCTTCCATCCGGTTTCCGACGGCAGGGTATAGAGCGTGTACTTACCGGCGGGAATGGTGGCGCCGCCGATGTTGAGATCGATTTCCGTGGTCAGCGTTGTGGCTTCGTTGGCTCCGGTGCGCCACACTTTTCCGTAGGGGACCAGTTCACCGCCCACAACTTTTCTGCCTTTCATGAATGGCCGGCTGTATTCGATGGTAACTTTCTTGCCCTTGAGCGTTGCTTCCGCGATGCCGGGAGGGCTGGGACGCTTGCTTTTGTCTTGCGGCTGCTGCTGGGCCAGGCTGGTGACGGCCAGCGCTAAAACTGAAATGCCGGTAATAAGGTGCTTGAGTTGCATGATGTTTCCTTTCATGATTGCGCGCTGAATTTTACCTTTATTTCATTGCAGGATACTGCGAGCGTACTTTCATTAATGTTACTCTGTTACCCAAGAAATTTAGGACACGTACATGGCAACCGCTACTCCTACAGTTCCCTTTACTTTAAAGACCATTCTGAAGCACAGACCGTTCCGCGTTTTGTGGCTGGCGCAGTTCATCTCCATCTTTGGGGATTTCCTCGCGCTGTTCGGCGTGATTCTTATGATCACGTATCGCTGGCACGGGACAGTCGTGGACGTGGTTGCGGTTACCGTTGCGTTCATGCTGCCCTTCACGATTGTTGGACCGGTGGCCGGCGTGTTTGTCGACCACTGGAACGTAAAGCGCGTAATGATCGCCAGTGATCTGATTCGCGCCGTGCTGGTGGTGCTGCTGGTTTTTGTGACTGATATTCGCCAGATCTGCGTGATCTTCGCTGTTCTCAGCACGGTGTCCAGCTTTTTCAGTCCGGCTCAGTCCGTCACCTTGCGGACGGTCGTCCCCATGGAAGGCCTGATGGCAGCCAATGCCATGATGGCCCAGGCGTTTTACACCGTCAGAATTATTTCTCCGGCGATCGCCGGTTTGTTGGTGAAATGGCTCACAGAAAAATCCTGTTTCTATCTGGATTCCGCCAGTTTTATTTTCTCCGCCGCCATGTTGTCCACGTTGGTCGTGCTCCGCCCGGCACGCACCGGTGAAAAGACGGTGAAATCGCTGACCCAGGATTTTCTCGCCGGAAACAAATTCATCTTCACTCACGCGACGCTGGCGTTTGTATTCACGGCCATGGCGCTGGCCATGTTTGTGTTGAGCTGCTTCGGCCCGCTGATCTCCATCTATGTGCGCGATGGGCTCCATGCTCGCGAAATGGCCTTTGGCATCATCAGCGCCCTTATCGGCGTGGGACTGATCATCGGCACGCAACTGGTGAACCGGCTGGTGCGCAGTTTCTCCAAGGGCCGCGTAGTTCTCGGCGGTCTGGTCGTACTGGCCGCGGGAGCAACGCTGCTGGGATCTTTTCCAAATATCTTCATGGCTGGCGTGAGCACCTTCACCATTGGCTTTGCGATTTCCTTCGTGATCGTGCCGGCACAGACGTTGTCGCAACAGGAAACGCCGCCTGACATGATGGGTCGAGTCAGCAGCAGTTTTATGTCTCTTTTTTCGTTGTCCCAGGTTCTGGGTCTTTTGCTCTCCGGATTTCTCGCACAACGGCTGGGGATTCGGCCGTTGTTCATTGTCTGCGGTGGTCTTCTGGTCGTGATTGCCGCTCTGGGGCATCTCAAACTCCGCGAAAAGCCCGCGCCCGCGATGCCGGCAATCCCGTAACAAGTCCGCCGGATTTTCGGTTGCTTGCCTGGGGGAGTAACTCGTCTGGCTACAGGTTACTTTCGTACTTTGTGCTAAGTCTGCGCTGGCGTTAGTCTGTTTGCGTGGTCGAACGTTCCTGAAGAACGTTCGCCAGGTTTGCGGATTCGAAGGTGCACATATGAAGATGCTCTCAGAGTTAAAGCGATTCGGCGCACAGATGTTCAATGCCAGGCTTGCCTTGCTGTCTTCCGTCGCTCTGCTGTTTGTGATGGGCGCGGGATTAAAGGCCCAGGCACAAAGCGTGGAAACGGACGGTTCACGGAAGTGCCGCGTACACGACGCGCCGGAATATCCCGAGCTCGCTCGCCTCAAGGGCATCAAGGGCATTGCTCGCGTCATGGTCACGGTCCAGCCGGACGGAAGCGTCAGCGAAGTGAAAGAAGTTGGCGGACATCCGATATTGCTCGACGCTTTGAGCCGCGCGGTCAAAAAGTGGAAGTATGAAAAATCGGACAAGACCAGCGTCCTCGAAGTTAAAGCAGGATTTGGCACCTAGCGCCTCCGATCATCGGACTGACCAACAGATTTGTGACGGCATTCCAAAGGGAGGCCGTCACTTCGCCATTAGGAACGAGAACCCGGTAAACGTGTACTCCCACTTTGCGCCATTCTTTGTTGGCTTGATTTTTCCCGCGCGCACCTGCTGCATCCCTGCCACCACTTTCAACAAATCAGATGGATCTGCAACCGGAACGTTGTGGGCCGGCAGTAACAGACTGAGCTTTGGCCTCAGATCAGCTAGTTTTTTCACCGAGCGTTCATAAGCATCCAGGTCCGTTTCCGGACGATACAGAAAAATCGGCCCCGGATAATACGTGTCTCCGGTAAACAGCAGACCGTTTTTAGCGTCGAACAGCGCAATGGAATCCGGTGTGTGACCGGGTGTAGCGATGACTTGCAGTGTGCGGCCGCCCAGATCAATCTGATCGCCGTCATGCAGCCAGCGAGTAATGCGAAAAGGCCGGGTGGCATACGTTTTGCGATTGAAACCGGCAGGCGGATCCCCGCAGATTTCACCGGGCGCCAGTTCCGCCTGTGCGTCGTCGCGTGATCCCTTGGCGTTGGCGCGAGTGAACGCAGTGTCCATCCCGTAAACATCGGTGAAACGCCAGTTGTCTCCCACGTGATCATTGTGGGTATGCGAGTTCACCACGCTGACCGGCAAGCGGGTCAACCCTGTGACGACTTTCCGGATGTCAGCGATACCCATTCCGGTGTCAAACAGCACTGCTTTGTTCGTTCCAAGAATGAGATAGGAAATGACTTCTTCTGACTGGTGCGGTTCGTAAATGGCAAACACATCGGGACGAATCCGGTAGATCTGAAACCAGTCACCGCCAACACTGACCTGCTCCAATCCTTGATAAGCCGGACGCGGCAACTGCTTGCACCAATCCGGCGTGGTTTGCGCGGCGGCGCTGAGACCGAGCGAGAGCAACAAGGCAATAGCAGCTTTCATTCCATTTCTCCTGTCATTACTGTCGTCACATGGCCATATTTCATTGACTCAAGCACGGTGCTCCATTTGCCGATAAGCAGGATATGGCGAAGCAGCGCGGAGTCTCGTTGATCGAATTGCTGATCGTGGTAGCGATCATTCTGATTCTCGGCGCCATTGCTGTCGTGCATTTCCGCCATGCCCGCATTGCCGCCAACCAGGCCTCTGCTGTCGCTTCACTCCATGCCATCAACACCGCCCAGGCACTTTATGCCTCCACTTATCCCACGGTGGGATATTCCCCCAATTTGCGCCAACTGGGAAGCAATGGCAGTGATTGCCAATCGGTCACCAGTTCCAATGCCTGCCTGCTCGATCCCTCCATCGCCAGCGGATTCAAGAGCGGCTACATTTTTGACATGCTCGGCGATGGCAACGTTCCCGTTGGCGGCTATACCGCTACGGCTGTTCCGGCGGACGGAGTCTCCGGCAATTGCAGCTTCAGCACCAACGCAACCGCGCAGGTCACTACCCTCAACCAGGACGGCACAGGAACCTGGTCGCCGGGAAGTGGAGCTGCCGCTTCCGGCTGCGGGCAGTAGACCAAGAAAACCCATTGGCCGCGAATGAACGCGAAAAAACGCGAATCTGATTTTTGGGTTCCATTCGTGTTTATTCACGGCTAATTTCCCGTCCGCAGCGCCTGCTGCATCAATTTCTCCAACTCCGCCGGTTCAGACGTTGGCGGCTGGCACGTGAAGTTACTGCACAAGATTGCGACGGTATGTCCTTTCTTGATCGCCGACAATGCGGGAATAGTTTCCGCCAGCGCCGGCGGCAGCATCTGTGGGACGACTTCTCCCTGGGCCAGATGGAGCACTGCCTGGTTCAGTGAAAACTGCGCAAGTGCCACGGCATGCAACTTGTCCGCACGGTCGCCGCTGCCCGCGATGACTACCTGCGTGTGCGGACGAAGGTACATATTCAGCGCAATCGCATAACTGGCGGCAAACAGGCCGTAGTGTTCCACGATCCCGGCAAACGCCCGGAGAGTATCATCGGCCCGGTCGCGATAGCGTGGGTCATTGGTGTAAGCGTGCAAACGCACCAGGGCGATGACCGCGGCAGGATTTCCCGCCGGCGTTGGTGAATCCTGCAAAGGCTTGCGCCGCGCGGCGAGCGCGCCCAGCACCACGCCATCACCCACGTCGGGACCGGACGCTACGTCGAAGAATCCGCCGCCCACGTCATCATGAAAGCGGACAATCATGAGGTCACAAATCTTGCGCGCGAAATTGAAATAGCTCAGGCTGGCCGTGGCTTCGTAAGCATCCAGGCACGCAATCACCGTGAAAGCGTAATCATCCAGCACGCCCGGAGTCTGCCGCTGCGCTGCCTCCGGATCAGAGTAGGCAATCACATGCTGCAATCCGTAATCAGGAGACCAGCCGTCGGAAAGAATGCGGTCCAGCGACCGCAACGCAAACTTACGCGCGCCTTCGAGCTTGAGCACCTGTGCGGCTTTCAAATATGCGGAAATGCAAAGCGCATTCCAGCTCACGTAAACAGTCTTGTCTACGTAGGGCGTTGGACGCGCCAGACGCGCAGCGTACATCTTCTTTTTGGCGGATTCGAGAATGGCGTCGGCCTCGGCCGGCGTTTTCTTCAGACGTTTGGCAATGTCTTCCATGCTGGCACGAACGTGGAGAACGTTGCGTGTGGAATCGTGATGCATCTCGCCGACTTCGCCAATGTCATAGCGCAAGGTCGCGGCTTCCAGTTCGTCGCCGCTCAGGACTTTCTGCGTTTCATCGAGAGACCATGTGAAGTAGTCGCCATCATCGTCGAGCGAGAAGTCGGCGTCCTGCGATCCGTAGAACCCGCCGTGCTCCTGGTCGGTGAGCCACTCGTCCATCCAGCGGACCATGTCTTTCGCGACGCCGGCGAAAACCGCGTGCCTGGTCACCTGGTATCCGTGGACGTAATTCTTCAGCAGCTCGGAATTGTCGTACGCCATTTTTTCAAAATGGGGGACGACCCAATGTTCGTCCACAGAGTAGCGGTGAAAGCCGCCGGCCAGATGGTCATAGACTCCGCCCTGGGCCATTTTTTCGAGAGTTACGCTGACAATGTTCAACAACTCAGCGCGCGTTGCGTCGTCGTTACTTTCCACGCAACGTTGCAGCAGCAGGTCCACCGCGCTGGGATGCGGAAACTTGGGCGACGCTCCAAAGCCTCCATGCTCCGAATCAAACAGCTTCACTGCGGAGGCCACGATGTTGTCAATCAGCGTTGCGTGCAACGATCCCGATTTGCCGGTAAACGATTCCGCCGTGCTGATCGCGCCCATCACGCTCTCGGCGGATTCCAGCACGTCCGAATGTTTTTCTTTGTATGCCTGGGCCAGCGTCAGCAAAACGCGCTTAAAGCCCGGACGCCCGTGATGATCATCCGGCGGGAAATATGTTCCGCCGTAAAACGGTTTACCTTCCGGCGTAAGAAACGCAGTGAGCGGCCAGCCGCCTTGTCCGCTGATGGCCTGCACCGCCGATTGGTATCGGCTGTCCACGTCGGGACGCTCGTCGCGGTCCACTTTAATGGCAATGAAATGCTCATTAATGATGGCCGCCGTCTCCGGCGCTTCATACGATTCGCGGTCCATCACATGGCACCAGTGGCACCACACCGCGCCNNGGCACCAGTGGCACCACACCGCTCCGATGTCCAGTAAGATGGGCTTGTTTTCTTTCTTGGCCAGATCAAAGGCTTCCTGCCCCCACTCATGCCACCGCACCGGCTGGTGCAAAGCCGAGCGCAGGTAAGAAGACGAAGCGCGGGAGAGAGCGTTGTGTTCGTGAGTGGTCATCAGTGAATAGTCTAGTGGATTGAAGGAAGGCCAAGGGCTAAGAACTAAAAGCTACGCAAACACCAACTCAAAATACACCAGCGGCGCATCGCGATAGACCACGCGNNTCGCGATACCCGCACTTGGCATAGAACGGGCCTGCACCGGATTCGGCATCAAATGCGTCGAGACGAATAGCATCGCCCGGCCACTTACGAGCTACGGCTTCGGCTTCTTTGAGTATTTTCCGTCCGATGCTTTTGCGTTGTGCGTCGGGATGCACGGCCATGTCTGTCAGGCAGAGAGCTCTAGGCACGGCGGTGAAATATGCCGTATCAATGGCCCAGGGCTTCTTCGTTGCCAGCCGCAGAGTCGCGACGGGCTTTGCGCCGTCGAATGTAATCAGCGTTTTTGAAAACTTCGGACGCCGCAGGTCCAACAGCGCGCTTTTCTCGGTCGCCAGTNNCCACGCTTTTCTCGGTCGCCAGTCCCACGCTCCCTGCCCGTACTGTCGCGTGAGATGCTCGGCGGCAGCATTGCGGACCGCGCAATCGTGGCGGCATCGGCCTCGTTCGCGATGGTGAAAGACAAGTCCATGGATTCGGAGAAACTCCGGCGGTTTCTCAGTGAAGTGCTTTCCTGCTCGTCTATTGTATTAGCGTCGCGGAGGCAATGATCCAGTCCCGAAGGACGGTTGAGCCGGCAACGTGCTACTCCGTCGCGGAACGCGACGGAGTAGCCAAGTGCTGGGAAAACCGGCTTTCTAGCGGCAATGAATGGTGAAGTTGATCTTCTGCGAAACTGTATTGGGAGATGCGACGTTGAGTTGGACCCAGCCGGTATAGTTTGCAAACTGCGGCGTATTCGCTCCCAGGCGCCAGTCGTCATAAATGGACACAGAGTGGTTGGCCGCTGGCACATTCATCGACTGTGATGACGATGAATGGCCACCGTCATTCCTGAGAAACGAGTACGTCACGTTCGTCGGCGCGGTGCTGATCACACCCCAGTCGAATTTGAGATTGACGGGGCACGATCCCGTGTATTGAAAGCCCCGGGCAAGCTCCCCATTGGCCATTAAAGCCCATCCCCCTACGCGGACGCTCGCGCCGGCGCAATGAATGGTGAAGTTGATCCGCTTGGAAACTGGATTGGGAGATTGGATGTCGAGTTGGACCCAGCCGCTATAGTTTGCAAACTGCGGGGTATTGGCTCCCAAATGCCATTCGTCAATGATGGGCATAGAGCGGTTGGCCGCGGGCAGACTAGTCGACTGCGACGAGGATGAATGGCCGCCGTCATTCCTGAGAAACGTGTACGTCACCGTTCCCGGTTCCGTGCCAATCACACCCCAGTCAAACCTGAGATCGACGGGGCAGGGTCCCGTATAGGTGAAATCCCGGGCAAGCTGCCCATTGGCCGATAAAGACCATCCGCCGACGCGGACACTCGCGTGGCCGGCGCCCGCCATAGCGATCACGATTACCAGCGACAAAACGAGCCTAACTCGGTTCATGATAAGTCCTCCATTCATTCCTACAAGAAGTATGTGTTTTGTGTTGTGCGGTTTCCGATTCGACGTAAGATATACACCCAACCGCCTTTGAATACAAGCCAGCCGCGAGTTTCTGGCACACCAGACAGAAATCTGTGATACTCAGAGCATTTGCCGGCCCAGAGAATCATCGGAGAACCAGGAATGAAGACTTTCAAGATAAACCACAGAGTGGAGCTGGCACGGCCGTGAAGCACAAATCGTTGCTCATCAGATGGCCGATCTTGTCGTTGCTGGCGCTGCCGTTGCTCGCAAGCGTTGCCGGCTCAAGCTGGCGGGACTACGCTCTCGGCACGAGCTTCGACGTGCAAGTGGAAAGCCAGCACCGGAACCTTTATCCGCCGGGCCAGACACCGACCACCGAAACCAGTATGGAGCACTGGAAGCTGGTGAAGAAAGACGACAAGACAGCCACGTTCGAGGTCACCTCAGGTGACCAGAAGACGGAGGAAACGCTGCCGCTCGTGCTGGAACCGCAGCCGGTCAGCGGCAATACGGCGCAAGGTCCGGAAGAACGCACCAGGATCGAAGTGGATCGTGAGACGATCACCACGCCGCTGGGAACATTCGAGTGCACGCGTATCCACCGGAGACGCTCCATGAACGATGCCGGCGGTGAAAATGTGGAGTGGCGCGCCGTTGGTTTTCCCGTCGCGATAAGAACCTACAGCAAGTGGGGCCACAAACAGCAGGAAGACATTGAGACGCGCACGGTGGTGCGCTTCACCCGCGGCAAATAGCGCGATACAATCTGGGACCATCGTTACCAAGTAATTGAAACAAAGAGGACAAGCGATGCCGCAGGATCTCGACCTGCTCCAAGGAACATGGACCATCACTACGCTGGAAGTAGACGGCCAGCAGATGTCTTCCCCGGAGAACGCCCACATCGTAATCAAAGGCAACCGCTTCACCACCACCGGCATGGGCGCCGAGTACGCAGGCACACTGAAACTCGACGCATCCGCGAACCCGCGGCGGCTGGACATGAAATTTGATACCGGCCATGCCAAGGGCACAACTAATCTGGGCATCTACGAACTCAAGGGAGATAAGTTGATGCTGTGCCTGGCCATAGGTGGCACGGTGCGTCCGAAAAAATTCGCATCAACTCCCGGCAGCGGCTTTGCGCTGGAAACACTCACGCGTGGCAAGGCTCCCGCCGCGGCGAAAACCAAGACTAAAGTCAAGACATCCACGAAATCTGCGTCCGCAACAACGAGCAGTACTCCGGCAACGGAGATCGAAGGCGAATGGAACCTCGTCTCCGCCGTCATGGATGGCAAACCTATGGAAGATTCCATGGTCTCGTGGGTGAAAAGGATGACGCAGGGGAACCAGTCCACGGTGACGGCTGGTCCGCAGGTGATGCTGAAAGTGGAATTCACCTGCGATGTTTCGAAATCGCCGAAGGCCATCGACTACATCAATCTTGCCGGCGCGAACAAAGGGAAGGCCCAGGCGGGTATTTACGAATTCGAAGGCGAGCTTCTGAAGTTTTGTGTCGCTGCACCTGGCGCGACGCGTCCTAAGAAATTTGAGTCAGCCAAGGGCGATGGCCGTGCACTGACTGTTTGGAAACGCGCGTAGCTTCTGCGGCAGAAGAACACCGCCGAGGGCGGCGGTGCCACAAGTGCTTGGAAGCCTATTTCATCTTGGCCCGCTCATATTGTTCCGGCCATGTGATGTCGTGACCCAGCGCGCGAGCGGCGAGTAGAGGCCAGTAGGGATCGCGCAGAAATTAGCGGGCGAGGAAGACCACATCGGCCTGTCCGCTACGGATGATCTGGTCGGCCTGGACGGGATCGTCGATCATGCCCACGCGCCCGTCGGTCAAACGTTAGGCAGCCAATGGCTAAATTTGGCTGCCTTGGTTCTATAGAGCGCTTTCACATTTTCGTTGGGATCGCTTGAGAGTAAAGGTTGTCTTAGAACATGCACACCTGTACCCTCAAGGTGAGCTACCTTAAGAGGGTTGTTGGTAAGTAGTCGGATATTTTTGAATCCTTTTTCAAACAAGTAGCGCCCGACCGGTGCGAAGTCGCGGCTTTCGGGCGATACCCCGACCGCGATGCGAGATTCGAATGTATCCACGCCTCGGATCTCTAGGGCCGTTGCCTTGACCTTAGCAGCAAGACCTGCCCCTCTAGCTTCAAAACGCAGATAAAAAAGAAGCCCGGCGCCTTCATGGGTGAGGGCCTCCATTGCCAATTCTAGTTGCTCCGCACAATCGCAGAAATCACTACCGAAGACCTCTGAAAACACACATGCTGAATGAATTCTTACAAGCGGTGACTTCCGTTCGAGCGGATCTCCCACGTGCACGACTAAATCGCCATCAAGTGCGGGTGTGAACGAGGCGACTTCCATCGTTAGTGGACCCCACTTTTTTGAATTGATTGACGTGCTAGCACCTACAAAGCCCTCCAAATAGTTCATTCCTCGATATTCCCCCACATCTCCAAAGGTATATATCTTGCAAGGCGTAAAGAAGAAATCATCTCTTCAGATAGCCGGTTGCGAACGGCATTCGTCGCGTCAGGCCTCAGTCGTATCGTTGTAGCCCTGTAGTGCATGCGGACACTGTCGAGGAAGGGATGTTTTGCTTCAGCAACTGTCGCAAATAGGGTCGCACGCGGGTCGTTCAAAATCGTGGAAACAATCTCGACAAATGTTGGGCTTTGAAGCTGAAGGGGTCCGATTTCGTCTAGGAGGATGATCTTGCCGGTGCGATAAGCCGCCTCTATCTGATCGACTAATGATACCAACTCCCCTGCATTTACCTCATAATCTCCATCCGGCCGCTTTGTCGCAAAAGGCTTTGGATCAGCCCGCGCAGTTGTAAGGACTTCAAATCCCGTACGATTATCACTCGATCCAACGGCGCGCGTAATTACATAGAACATCTCTGCTGCTGTGCCGTGGAGTTCAACGAGACTTTGCATCAAGGTCGTCTTACCAGAGTGCGGCGCACCTTGAAGCAGAACTATCTTTGATGCATTCTGAAAAAGTATTCGCGCCTCTTGATAAAAGTGGGCGAATATTTCTGGGGAACTTTCGCCACTCAGGCTGAAGTCCAGCTTATTTCTGTAGGGTATTCCAAATCCCGTATGCCGTACTAATCCCTTCTGCCGAGATTTGATCGGACTCTCTGGGTCTACAATAACGGTGGTTGCGTCTACGGGAAATGGGACGTAGCGCACTTGAAGCCTCTCACCACTTTGGCCTGTCCTTTGCAAAATCGAATCAAGCTGCCCCCGGCATTGATGGTGACGGGCAAGAATAGTCTGGTAGTTCAGGCTCGCATTTCGAAACGCTACCAAGCGTGCTGAAAACTCGGTTGGTGCGCTCAGCACAAATCGCACATCCCTGCCGTGAAGTAGCAGCCTGATTATCTCCTCTCGATTCCTTTCTGTAAGGAGACTTCCCGTTTCCTGAACGAACCAGGTCCCATTTTCAGCTTCCTGGAGTAAGGACACCTCACTGGTTCCTCTTTGAAAGAACTTGTCCGCGGAAGGATTCTGAATCTTCTCAAGGAGGGATCTGATCGTTGCATCGGTCCGCTTTCTCGCTGTTCTCTCACGCATGAGTGTGAAGGCTAGTATGGTAAGTAAGCCAAGAGTGGCGGGAGGAACTAGCTCAGGCTTCACCCATCCAGCGATCCCCGCTATGCTAAACACGAGCGCCAGCAATAGTGCGGTTAGCGTATCGATATATTCCCAAAGCCAAACCCAAGAGCGCCGAAACATGGGTCAAATTATACTTGCCTTTCGTGTTCCCAAGTACCTACACAGGTAAAAAAGGCACCGCGCGCATAATCAGACATTGTCAGAAGACCACGCAGGGAGCGTGAAGGCTTGGCCGGCGCGAAGGAAAAGCCCAGGCCGGCGTCTACGAATTCAAAAGGAGAGTCGCGACATTCTGGGTCGCTGCGCCGGGCGCGGCTCGGGACACAAAGTTTAAGTCAACGAAAGGCGATGGTCGCGCGCTGACTGTGTAGAAACGCGCTTAGGCTGTTTCTTGTTTCGTTTAATGTTTCTCCAGCGTTGTGTTCAATTGCACGTCGGAGCCAGCATTCACGGTAATCTCTCGCGTCCAGTCTGTATAGCCTGATGAGGATACTCTGATTGTATGCTTCCCCGAGCCAAGCATCAGCGAAGCTGGGGTGTTACCCATGAAATCCCCATCTGCGGATACGTCAGCGCCGTCGGGTGTGGATTTCACGGAGACAGTTCCATTCTCCGCAGTCTTGGCGCCGGATGGCGCGGCAGCAGCGGAAAATTTGTCATTCAAAATTAGCCGCTTATCGTGAAGGCTTTCATCAAATAGTTTCATGTTGACCAGGTTGGCAAGATTGGCAATCGCGCGAACCCGGCGGCGGAAATACTTGACGATGCTGCCAATTCCCGCTGTAAGGATGAGAGCGCAATGCAAACCGCCCAAAACGCGAATAAAAGCATTCTTGGGAAGATCGGCAACATAAAATGGAATAAAAAGTGACGTAACCAAAGAATCTGTCCACGAAGCGCCGGAAACGCCAGCGATATGAGCGATGCCGTAGTAAATAAAGGAAAACAAGAATGCCACATATATATAAATGGAGCCCAGAATCGTTGCTCCCAATAGCATCGCCCATTTTGATATTAAGGATTCATTTTGGATAAAACGAATCACGAGTTCGAACCCTTGCAAGGCGTTCCACAAATTCCTTAATTCGGGATCGGGAGGGCTTTCTTTGGTCACTGCATGCAGTTTAGCGGCCCAGCTATCTACCTGCGCGTGAAGTCTTTTCTCCAACTCCCCAAACCAAGTCCCAGAGGAGAGCGTTAATCGGAGTATGGCAATGATAATACGCCCCAGATGCAGTAGGACAACTGTGAATGCCGTCCAAAACACAACTGGATGTGTGGTGACGAGCAGAAGAAAACACCACAAAATTGTGAACTTTCTAAAGGGGAGTGAAAATATGTGCGCGACTTTGTGCAGCGATTCTCGTTTGCTCACTCGCTCTTTCTTGACCGCCGAAGGCGCTGCATTCGCCAGATTGGCTGATGTCGTTTTAAGTACTTCAGGTTGAGACGGCGAATCACTTGTAAATCGGTGGAATGCCCTTAATAAATAAAATATCAACGCGCCAAAATAGAACAACAGGACAAATGGAAAGAAGTAAAGATATGCAAGATTTCCGATCGTCCGCCAAAACCCGCCTCCTTCTACAAATGAAAAGACCAGGAGAAGCAGTAAGAGAATCACTTCAAGGCTTGCGAAGTGCAGCAAAGCAGATAGTTTGTTGATTATATGGGTATGAATATTCAGCAGAAAGAAAGCGTGTAACCAAAGAAAAGCGGCCAGAGAGAACCGCAAAACTTTTCGCAGAAAATCAACCATAACCAATCTCGGGTTTGGAGAATAATGCACCACAGGCTTCAGCGCCCTCGTGGTGCGTTAGCTTCAAGAGAATACAGTAGACCGGCTGGGTATGGTCAAATACTTTGTTTACTCTTGCCCAATATCCGTATCCGACTTTTTCTAATGAAGGGTCACAAAGGGATACCCGATTTCGCTCTTCACTTCACCTTGGCCCGGTCATACTGCTCCGGCCATTTGATGTCGTGACCCAGCGCGCGAGCGGCGAGTAGAGGCCAGTAGGGATCGCGGAGAAACTGCCGGGCGAGAAAGACCACATCGGCCTGTCCGCTGCGGATGATCTGGTCGGCCTGGGCGGATTCTGTGATCATGCCAACTGCGCCGGTCAGCACGCCGGCTTCACGACGAATCTGTTCCGCGAACGCTACCTGATATCCGGGGCCAACCGGAATTTTCGCGTGGTGGACGTTGCCTCCGGAAGAACAATCGATCAGATCCACGCCCAGCGGCTGAAGAAGTTTGGCCAGCGCGACTGATTCTTCCACATTCCAGCCGCCTTCCGTCCAGTCCGTGGCGGAGAGTCGGACGAACAGCGGACATTCCTCCGGCCAGACTTTTCTCACTGCGGTAACCACCTCGCACACAATGCGCGTACGATTGGCGAAGCTTTCGCCGTACGAGTCGGTGCGAGTGTTGCTCAGCGGGGAGAGAAACGAATGCAGCAGATAACCGTGCGCGACGTGGAGTTCCACCAGCTTCGCTCCGGCGGCGTGCGCGCGTTGCGCGGCGGCGGCAAATGCCTGGACGACCCCTGCAATCTCCTGCGTGGTGAGAGCATGCGGGACCTGGTAGCCATCCGCAAACGGAATCGCGCTGGGTGCGAGGATCGGCGTCCATCCGCCATCTTGTACGGCGAGCGGTTTGCCGCCTTTCCATGGCGCCGCGGTGCTGGCTTTGCGTCCGGCATGCGCGAGTTGGATTCCCGGAACGGCCCCCTGCTTCGCAACAAAAGAAAAAATCGGCCGCAGCGCTTCCGCGTGAGCGTCGCTCCACAGACCCATGTCTTCCGGACTGATGCGGCCCTCGGGAGTGACGCCAGTGGCTTCTACGATGACGGCGGCAGCGCGTCCGACGGCACGGCTGCCCAGGTGGACGAGGTGCCATTCGTTGGCCAGACCGTCATCACACGAATACTGGCACATGGGCGAAACCAGAATGCGGTGCGGGAATTCCACGCCGCGAATGCGTAGCGGTTCGAATAAGTGAGACATGGTTGAGAGTTCATTGTAAATGGAGGGCGTGGAGGATCGGGTGATCCACGGCGAGCCGGGACAGGTCGTCGTGATCGGGTGATCTGGTGATCGGCTGGGGCGTATGATACTGGGAACGCATTTTTCCCAGGGGAATACATGAAGATATATTGTGCAGGTTTTGTACTGCTTGGTGTTCTGCTGTGTGCGCCGGCGTTTGCCCAATTGCCGGAGGAATGCCAGAAGGGCCATGCGGCTTGTGGTTCGGCGCTGGAGCTCAAAAACCAGTACGTCGCAGCCTCAATGGAATACCGCGCTGCGATTCGCGATAACCCTAACGACGCTGAGTCGCACATGGGGCTGGCCAATGTGCTGTACCACCGAGGTGAGATGGCGAACTCCATCGCGGAATATCGGGCGGCCATCCGGATCAATCCGCGGTACACGAGGGCCCACAATAATCTGGCGTACGTTCTTACTCAAAACCACGACGCGGACGGAGCGATTGCGGAATACCGGGCAGTCCTCAGCTACGATCCTGGCGATTCGACCGCGAAAACGGAGCTGAACAAACTGCTGCTGGATCAGGAACTGGTGCGGGCCAGTGCCGCGACAAAGGCCAACCCAACCGATGCCAACGCGCATTTTAAGCTGGGCAACGCGCTCTATCAGAAGGGCGACACGGATGTGGCCATTGCCGAATACCGCGCGGCGCTCAGGCTCGATCCAACACTGGCCGGCTCGCGTTACAACCTGGGGCTAGCGCTCATGCGCAAGAAAGACTATGACGGCGCAGCAGCGGAATATCGCGCGTTGCTTACCGCCAATCCGAATGATGCAGGGGGACACAAGGGCCTGGGCAACGTGTTCTTTGCAAGCGGAAACACGGATGGCGCGATTGCGGAGTACCGTACCGTGCTCCGGCTCAATCCAAATGACGCGACCACGCACTACAACCTTTTCTATCTGCTACGCGACAAGGAAGACTATGACGGCGCAATCGCAGAGTTGCGCGCGGTGATTGCGCTCGATCCCAATTTCTCCCCGGGCGGTTCGTCACTGGCCAGCGTGCAGTCGCTGCTCGACTTGATTATCATGCAGCAGAAGCTGGACAAGGCGGGGAAAGAAGGCAAGGCTTCGCTGGAGTCCATGAACCGCAGCTTCCCGTCCGATGTGGAGAAGAAACGCCAGCAGGACCTGGCACAGCGGCAGAAGGAACTGGACGCGAGTGTGGTCAGTTATCGCGAGGCCCTGCGCCGTAATCCCAAGGATGACATCACCCACAAAGCGCTGGGCCGCGCGCTGCTCGAAAAAGGCGATCTCGACGGCGCTCTCGCAGAGTTTCGGACGGCGCTGCAGATTTCCCCTTACGACTTTGCCGCGCACAGGGACGCGGCCGTGGCGCTGACGGAGAAGAATGATTTGAGCGGGGCTGTCCTGGAGTTTCGTATGGCCCTGGTGAACCGGCCCAATGACGCCCGCGTACACTACGGGCTGGCGATCGCCTATGCTCAAGGAAAAGATTTCAAAAGCGCCGTCACTGAGTACAACGAAGCTCTTGGCGTGAATATCAAGTTTGCCGAGGCCCGCAACGGCCTGGGTTTGGCGCTAGAAGAAGACGTGCTTCGTCTGGATGAAGCGATAGTGCAGTTCGCCGTGGCGATCCAAAGCACCCCCGACTTCGCCGAAGCCCACCAGAATATGGGGATCGCCCTAGCCAGGAAAGGCAACGCCAAAGGGTCCAGCGAGGAAATCGGCGAAGCAACCCGTCTTGATCCGCACCTGGTCCTGGAAACCAGAGCGGAAACACTGCACAGAAGGCTGCATGCAGTTTTCCCCACGCCAGCGGAGACGACAGAGATAACACGCTAGTCATCGAACACGGCTCAATGCTGCATCGGTCTCGGTGCGGACCTTGAGGGCGTTGGCGTCACATCCAATGGAACAACATTCTTGTCCGGCAGGCGAGAAGAATAAAGCTCTATTACGTCTCCCATCAACCCTCCGACCAGCAGTACGGTACGGAAAAACAGTATCTCTCTGGCGCGTAGCTCCACGGTCTCAGGGAAGGATTGAATGCCGGGATAGGATACTTCCAAACGGTACTGCCCAGTGCGAGGGCGGCGGAGCAGCAGTTGTCCTTGTTTGTCCGTCTTGCTTTGGATCGGCTTGCCGTCGGGCAAAGGAATCAAAGTGACCTTGGCATTCGGGACGGCGACACCCATCTGATCCACAACCTGGAGTTGCATTGCAGCATCGCCCACGTTCATGCGGGAATACGATTGCCCCGCTATTGGCTGTACAGCAGCAAAATTGGGCAGCATGGCTGCCAACACTGCGCCCGCAATGCGCGAAAGCCTCCGCGTCAGCGTCTTCAGTCCAACCGGGCAATTTTGCGTGAGAATCGTACCGTCGGCGCGCCGGAACAGCCGGGCACATAGCCGGCCTTCACTCTTGGCCACCAACTGCTTGATTNNGTCATCGCCGACAAGTTGTAGACATTCAAGTTGCACTCCCCGCAGTGGCGTACGCGCCCATCGCCGATCATTTTGTTCCAATCCGCTGAGCAGGGTGACGCAATACGGATGTTCTGAATATTTACCAGCGCCGCCAGTGGTGCGGATTGGCGGTCGAAGAAAGTGATTTTCATGAGGTCTCGCAGTCCCCGTGTTTCATTGGCTCTTTGCTAGCGCATGGGCTGGGGCCGGCCGCCGGACTGTGCGGGGGGAAGCATGCCGGAATAAGTGGTGGTTATGACTGTCGTTGCGCCTCCCATGACGACGACGTCCTGGGCCGTCACGATTACCTCGGTCTCTGTTCCGGCCACCGGCAATTTCAGTTTAAGATCCAGAAGTTTTCCTTCCTGCACTGGTATGAGTTGAGTGGAAATTCGGAACCCCGGAGAGCGGACCTCGAGCACATACTCTCCCGTGCGCACGCCATGTAGGATCACGCGGCCGTCGGAATTGGTCTTGGCGTGTCTTTGCTTGCCAGACCTGTCGGTCAGCGTGACTTCCGCATTTTGAATCACGGCGTCTTGCGGGTCCATGACCACCAGCGTGATACCCGGTTCGCGGCACTGGTTCTGTTCCGTCTGCTGCGCCGGTTTGGGCTTGGTTCCGGCAACGGCGAAGCTGACACTCATTACGGCGGACATCAACGCAGCCACAGTTCGCGAGACGCGCCGGGCAACTGCACGCAGACCGCGCGGGCAATCCTGCGTCAGAATGGTTCCATCGGCGCGACGGTAGAAACGAGTGCATAACTGGCCCTGGCTTTTGGTGATCAGGCGCTGGACTTCACGCTCGGTCATCGCCGACAAGTTGTAGACATTCAAATTACACTCGGCGCAGTGGCGTACGCGCTCGTCGCCGATCATCTTGTTCCAATCAGCGGAGCAGGGTGACGCGATGCGGATGCTTTGAATGTTTACCAGCGGGGTTGGTGGTGCGGTGTTTCGTTCGCGCAAAACGATCTTCAATGGATTCATGTTTGTTCCTCAGTAGTTCGTTGTTCGGCTAGCCCGCTATTGGCGGATCGGCTAAACCCCTCCTCGTGACGGCAGAACAGCCGGAAGGGAATCACCGGAGAAAGTGGTGCTCACAGTGCTTTCCGTTTGGATAAGCGCGGGACCAACGTCACCCACCTCTATCGTTACGCCGGACTCCGCGACTCGCAGGGTGAGGGTGATGGATTCGAGCTTGCCCTCACGCACCAGCACTGTTTCGTGGAATGTCCGGAATCCCCGGGACTTGACCTCAAGCAGATACTCGCCGGTTGGCAGGCCGGCCAGGAAGACCCGTCCCGCTGAGTTCGTGGCACCTGCTTTTTGCCTCTTCTTCTTGTCCTCTTGCTTTACCAGGATGACCTTCGCGCCGGACACCGCTATACCTTGCGGGTCCGTGACCAGAATGGCGACTCCCGGTTCGTTGTGCTCAGTTTGCGTGGCTGGTTGCGAAGACTTTTGCGGCTGGGTACCGGCAACAGCGAAGCTAACGCTCATCACCGCGGATAGGACCGCAGCAACAGTTCGCGAGACCCGCCGGGCCATGGCACGCAGCCCGCGTGGGCAATCCTGCGTCAGGATGGTTCCGTCGGCGCGACGGTAGAAACGCGTGCACAGGCGGCCGTTGCTTCCGGCGATCAGCTTTTGGACTTCGCGCTCCGTCATAGCCGACAAGTTGTAGACATTGAGGTTGCAATCGGCACAATGGCGGACACGCTCGTCGCCGACCATTTTGTTCCATTCCGCAGTACACGGCGACGCCACACGGATGTTGTGAATGTTGACCGGCGGAGACGACTTCGCCGTGTGACGGTTGAAGAAGGAAATGGCTTTCATGGATACACCTCTCGCTCCGGGCTGTTGTCAGAACGGAAGGAAAGCGGAAACTTGCAGAGAAAAATAGGTCCGGTAGGCAGGGATTAGCCGCAGATTTACGCGGATGAACGCTGATCACCGCAAGCTTGTCACCCGCGAAGCAGTTGCAAAGCCATGGAGCGATACAACTCCACGGCTTCGTGAAGCTGCTTTTTGGAAATGTACTCACGCTCGGTGTGGGCCACGTGGATGGACCCCGGCCCCAGAAGAACCGGCTCGCCCCAGTTGCTAAGCGCAGGGATGTCCGTAGTAAAAGCCGCCACCATCGTTTCAATTCCGGGGACAGTTCGCAATTTTACGAACGGAATTTCCAAAACAAACTCCGCTTCGGCCAGCCCGGCTATTGCTTCCACGATTGTCTTTTTCAAATCCTCAGACGGCCCGATCAGGCGATAGAGCAATTGCGCGCGGGCGTAGTCAGGAATCACGTTGGGAGCGCGGCCGCCTTCGACCACGCCAATATTCATGGTGCACGGACCAATTTGCGGATCGTCGGGCAAGCGCATGTTCCGCAGGCGTTCGAGGGCCTGGAGCAATTTATCAATGGCCGACTCGCCCAGTTCCGGATACGCCGAGTGGGCCATCTTTCCGCGCGCGGTGATCTCCAGGCGCAGCGCGCCCTTCGACGCCACGGCAATCTTGTTCTCCGTGGGTTCGCCGTTGATCAGAAAACGGCTGCCCAAAGGAGATGCGTTGGCGGTTTTTGCTCCCAGACTGTCCCGCTCTTCACCGACTAAGAAAAGCATCCCCACCGCCGCATCTTCTTTGCGCAAAAGCTGACAAGCTGCGACCTGCGCGGCGATGATGCCCTTGGCGTCACATGTGCCGCGGCCGTAAATGTTGTCGTGGTCGGCGGACGAAGGAATGAACGGTGGCACTGTGTCCATGTGCGTGGAAAAAATGAGCTCCGGTGGACGCTCGTCAATGGTCGCGATCAGGTTGAATCTCTCGTAGGCCACGGGCATTTTGTGGACGGTGTAGCCCAGCTTACAAAGTTCATCGTAGAGCGCAGCGCCTACGGCAGCTTCATGGCCGGTTGTGGAGTCGATGTCTACCAGGAGGCGAGTTAAGTGAATGGGATCCATGAGTGAAACGGGTAATTGGGGGCCGGATGAATCAATTACCCAGTCACTAAATTACCAAATTACCCAATCCGTCGCTCCCTCTGGTAAAAGAATACTGTGACGATTGGGATCAAATCGTTCTTTCTTGACGGCCCTGCTGGACGTCTGGAAGCCCTGCTCAATCAAGGGCAGCCCGGCGCGACACACGCCGCGTTGGTTTGCCATCCGCATCCGCTGTTTGGCGGCACTCTACATAATAAGGTTGTGTATCACGCCATGAAGACGCTGAGCGGCTTTGGACTTCCGGTATTGCGCTTCAATTTCCGCGGCGCCGGACTGAGTGAAGGCGCGCACGATCACGGCCGCGGTGAGGTGGACGACGTTCGCGCAGCGCTTGACTGGCTGGACCAGGAATTTCATTTGCCCATTATCTTTTGCGGGTTCTCGTTCGGCGCAGCCACTGGTCTGCGGGCTGCGTGCAGCGATGACCGCGTCCCGGGGATGATTTCGCTGGGGACGCCCGTGTCCGTGGAAGGTCGCGCGTACACTTATCAATTTCTGCAAGACTGCATTAAGCCTAAGTTGTTCATCAGCGGATCACGCGATCAATACAGCCCGGAGACGAATCTTCGCGAGATGTTTGCGATGCTCGCCGAGCCTAAAGAGCTGGTCCTCGTCGATGGGGGAGATCATTTCTTTGAAGGCCATCTTTCCGAGATGCAATCGGCCATTCGTGACTGGGTGACAAGAATCTTCCATCTTCATCCAGAGCAGACGGAAGCGCGCTGATGTCCGCTGACCACACTATGCGTGCCCTGGCACGGGATGTTTTTCTTCACGCCCTGGGCGAATCCAGCATTGAAAAGGCTTTTGCCCGTCACGTTCACTATGATCGCGGCGTGCTGCGGGTGTGCGATGATCTGTACGACCTGCGGTCATACACGCGCGTTTTTGCTGTGTCGTTCGGCAAAGCCGGCCACCAGATGGCGGAAGTCTTGGCGCGCCAGGCAGGTGCGACGATCGGCGGCATCGTCGCTGATCCGGTCGTTCATTCCCACCAGGTTGCCGGCTATCGTTACTTCTCGGGTGGACATCCTCATCCGAATGAAGAGTCCGTGCGCGCGGCGGATGCGATTCTGAAATCTCTGGGCACACTGAATTCCGAGTCGCTCGCGTTGTTCATGATCAGCGGTGGCGGCTCCGCAGTGGTGGAGAAGGCGGTTGATCCGGATATCTCTCTCGCCGATGTTGCCGCAACGTATCGAACACTGGTCTACTCCGGTGCTCCCATTGCGCAGATCAACGCCGTGCGAAAACATCTCTCCGCCGTCAAAGGCGGACGCATGGCCCGCGCCGCCCAGGGCGCTCAGCAGGTTTCAATTCTTGTTTCCGACGTTCCTGAGAACGCGCTGGACTCTCTCTCTTCCGGACCCACCATGCCCGATTCCAGCACCGTGGAAGATTGCCATCGCATTGCCGCCGAGTACTCCATGCTGCAGGAGTTCCCAACATTGGTGCGTGAGCTGTTTGAAAAACACGCATTGGAAGAAACACCTAAAAAAGACGACCCGGCGTTTGCACGGTCCCGCTGGTGGAAAGTGTTGTCGAATGAAACGGCAGAACGGGCCGCGGCGGAAATCGCTAGTGCACATGGGTTCACCGTGGAGATTGACCACAAGTGTGACGACTGGGACTTTGCCAAAGCCGCCGATTACTTGCTGGAGCGCCTGCGGGCGTTACAGCGGGAAGTCCCCAAAGCCTGCATTATTTCCGGTGGTGAAGTCACGGTGAAAGTGAGCGGCAACGCGGGAACCGGCGGACGCAACCAGCACTTTGCTCTCTATTGCGCAGAAAAAATTCCCGGCGAAAACATCACTGTGCTGAGCGCAGGGACCGACGGCATTGACGGGAACGGTCCTGCTGCGGGCGGTGTGGTGGACAGCACAACTTTGGATCGGGCGCGCATTGCCGGAATGGACGTAGGCGAGCATCTTCGCGGGTTCGACGCTTTTCCGGTTTTCGAAAAACTAGGTGACGCGATTCAGACGGGAACTACGGGGACTAACGTGCGGGATTTGAGGATTCTGCTGGGGTACTAGCTTTTGTTGTAATCCCGATCCCGCCAAGCGGGAGAGGGATCCCTATAGCCACGAAAAAGATTGAACCGCGAATTTTCGCGATCAACGCGAATTTCGTTCTTCTGCCTGGATTCGCGATTATTGGCGGCTACGGTTCTTTGAGATGATAGGGTTCCCTCGCTACGCTCGGGATGTTAAATCTAACGGCGAACAACAACCTTCAGCCCATCCGCCGACAAAATTTTCTTGATCTGATTTCTAGCATGAATCGCCCACGGACCCGTTGTGTCCAATCGGGAGTAAGCGTGCCAGTGGCGAAGAGCTTTGCGGGGCTGGCGGGCTTTTTCAAAGGCCAAGGCCAGGTTGTAGTGCGCGTCGGCGTAGGTTGAAGCCAGTGCAATGGCGGATTGATACGAGCGTATGGCTTCCGGGAGGCGGCCGGTTTCGTCGAGCACGTTGCCCAGATCGAAATATGCCAGCGCGTACCGCGGATCGACTTCGACAGCTTTGCGGTAGAAGCGCTCGGCATTGGCGTAGTCCTGGCGGTTGTAATAAAGAGTGCCCAGGTTGATGTACGCTGCGGCGTGGCCGGGATCCAACGCCACGCATTGTTTGTACGCTTCAATGGCTTCGGTCTGGGTCGCGGCGTCTTCTTCCAGGATCACGCCCTGGGTAAAGTAATCAGACGCGGTTTCCAGCGTGCGCAGCGGATGCACTTTACGGGATTCAACGATGCTGCGGTCGGTAAAGTCCATCACGAACTGGCCGGCCAGGGGTTCCACGACCGATCCGCGATGGCGGAACGCGACGCGCGAATTCGCGGCAAACGCTCCCGCTTCCAGCAAAGGATTTTCCATGCCCGCCACCTGCTGCAGCATGGCTCGCAGGGAATCGCGGATCACAGCGGAGCGCACACGCTTGGCACGCAGGTCGCGGAGCTTCTTAATTTGCAGGAGATCGAAAAAGGAATAGGAATCGGCGACAGGAAACAGGCCTGATTTTTCCCAGCCCGTTAACTGCCGTGCCGTAATGCGAAGAATCCGCAGAACATCCGATCGATTGTATCGTTCCACTGGTGCCTTCGAAGATACGTTGTTAACGTACGAGTAACACTGCATTATGAGGAACCTCCGCCATAAATACAAGCGCAAAGTGGGCCGGAAGCAAGAGAATCATGTGGAAAACTCGTCATTTACGCGGAAGTTCTTTTCGTTTTACGGCGCTCACAGGATTTCGAGAGAGTGATTTGTGGCCGTCGCATACTGACAGCCAAATCCAACATGCCTGACAAGTGTTGAGCGTCACCGAATATATGGCGGCAGCAACGAGGGTAACTAGTTGCGGTGCCCGCGTCGTGATACCCTTGCCCAACTCACGTCTTAACGATTCACGGAGGAATGAATGGCCTCATCAGGATTCAGCGGCGGGACCCCGCTGGGAAGCGATCCCCAGGCAGTATTTCGGGCGCGTATTGCGCTGGCGCAAGCCAAGATTAAGCGTAGCGCTAATTGGTTCGATTGGATTGCAGCTTTTTCTGTTGTGAACTCTGTGATTTTGCTGGCAAATGGAGGCTGGCATTTCCTGCTGGGACTGGGCATCACCAACGTGATTACCGCCCGGAGCGGCGCAGGTCAGGGTCGCATGATTGGCCTGATCATTACCGTTATTGTGGCCGCATTTTTCTGGGGCATGGGTCATCTGACAAAAAAAGGACAGATGTGGGCCCTGATTCTGGGTATGGTCCTCTATGTTTTGGACGCTGGCATCCTTGTCCTGTTCCAGGACTGGCTTTCGGTTGCTTTCCACGCCTATGCCTTGTTCATGTTGAGCCGGACATCCCCGGCGATCAAGGAATTGGAAGCGGCCCAGCAGCAGGCCGAGGCCAGCGGGATGTTTCCGAACCAGCCGATTGGCTAAAGCGGCGGCACCTGGGTATGAGCATTATCGACAAACCATCCGAGGGAAAAGCTCCACCAATCAGCAGGGCGTATTGGGTTTGCCAGACTGTGGGCTGGTCGTCGCTTCTTCTGTTTCAGCTGTTCATCCTGGCTGTAGTAAGGACCGGCGAAGGTCTTTCAACTCCACGGTTGTATGTCGCAGTCGCCCTGCTATGCGGGTCCGGATTGGTCCTCAGCCATTTTCTCTACCTGCTGATGCGCCGCCGGCAATGGCAGCAAATGCCTTTTCGGAGGGCGTGGCCGCGGCTGTTTGCGGCCATCGCAGTGGCGGCCGCTGTCCAAAACGCCATCGATATACTCATCAGCATTTTTCTAGTCCACGCAACTTCCCTGCGTGAGAACTTGCGGCCCGCCATCCGGTTTGTTTCCTGGCTCATCTATGTGTTCTTGTTCGCACTTTGGGCAACCGTATATCTGGCGGTTCATGAATTTCGCCGCCGCCGAATCGCTGAGATGAATGCATTGCGGCTGGAACTGGTGGCCCAGGAGGCCAAATTACGCGGCCTTCGTGCCCAGCTCAATCCGCACTTCCTGTTCAATTGTCTTAACGGTCTGCGTGAGCTAATTGTCGAAGATCCCCACCGCGCACAGTCCATGGTCACTCAACTGTCGGGATTGCTGCGCTACTCTCTGCAGTCCGACCACCTGGAACAGGTATTGCTGGAAGATGAAATTCAGGCGGTGAAGGACTACCTGGCCATGGAGGCCATTCGATTTGAAGAGCGTTTAAGTGTCCAATGGGACATTGCCCCTGAAGCGGACAAGGTTTCGTTGCCGCCAATGCTGCTCCAGACCCTGGTAGAGAATGCGCTGAAGCATGGGATCTCCCGGCGGCCCGAGGGCGGAGAAATTTCCATCAAGGCCCGGGTTCGCGATTCCCAACTATACCTGGAGGTGCTCAACAGCGGGGAACTCTCCGGCCCTCCGTCGGAAAGCGGCATTGGATTGCGGAATGCCCGGTCCCGCCTGGAGTTGCTCTATGGCGATCGGGCGACAATCGTGCTTGAGAATGCAACGCCGGGACAGGTCCGAGTGTTGGGAACAATCCCCGTGAAACGAGCGGAGACAGTCCAATGAAAGCACTGGTGGTGGACGATGAGCGTCTCGCGCGTTCCGGCCTGCGCCGTCTGCTCAGCTCGTACGACGACGTAATGGTGGTCGGCGAAGCGGCCAACGCCGATGAAGCCTTGACCCAGATCCGGCGGCTGCAGCCGGACGTTGTTTTTCTCGACGTGGAAATGCCCGGACGCAGCGGGCTGGAACTGCTTGAAGACCTGGAAGACCTCCCGGCAGTCATTTTCACCACCGCATATCAGGAGTACGCGGTGCGCGCGTTCGAGGTAAACGCTTTGGACTACCTGCTGAAACCAATAGCAGCGGAGCGTCTTGATGCAGCCCTGGACAAAGTACGCAAACTTGTCGGGCCTAAGGACGCAGGGCATGGACGCAAGCAGAGGGTCTTTCTGCGGGAAGGAGAACGCTGTTGGATCATCGCTATCGAGGAGATACGCCTTCTGGAGTCTGAGGGCAATTACACGCGTGTGTATTTTGCCGATAACCGTCCACTGATCTATAAATCGCTGAATGCGCTTGAAGCCACACTTGATCCCACGATATTTTTTCGGACCAGTCGTTCCCACATCGTCAATCTTCGCGACATTCAATCGCTCGAGCCGCAAGCTGAAGGCGGCCTGGTGGCCACTCTCACCGGTGAACTGAAGATCGGCATTTCCCGCCGGCAAGCGCGCAAACTGCGCGAGGTTATGAGTCTGTAGCATTTGTTCATGGGCGCCCATGAAACGTTTTGCCAGCCGTTCTTCCTGTTGTCCGACCGCCTGTCCTAATTCGGTTTTCTGCACTCACCTCGCTTGGTAGCTTGATGGCGCTGGAAAAGGCATCGAGGAGATTGCATGGAATTGCGAATCGAGAAACTTTCAAAACGTTATCCCAATGGCACGCAGGCATTGCAGGATGTTTCCCTCACCATACCGCTGGGCATGTTCGGGCTGCTCGGTCCGAATGGGGCGGGGAAGTCCACACTCATGCGCACTCTGGCTACTTTGCAGGAAGCCGATTCCGGCAGCGCAATCATGGGCGAAACCGATGTTTTGCGGCAAAAGGACGAAGTCCGTCGCATGCTGGGTTATCTGCCGCAGGAATTCGGGCTGTATCCCAAAGTCTCCGCGGAAACCCTGCTCACCCACTTTGCGACATTGAAGGGAATCGGCAATGCCAAGCAGCGCAGCGAGTTGGTCCGCGCGCTTCTCCAGCAAACGAATTTATACGAGCACCGCTTCAAACCGCTCGGCAGCTATTCCGGCGGCATGAAGCAACGTTTTGGCATTGCGCAGGCCCTGCTGGGCAGCCCCAAATTGATTATTGTGGATGAACCGACCGCGGGCCTGGACCCGGAAGAGCGCGTGCGCTTCCACAATCTGCTGAGCGCGATCGGAGAAAACGTGATCGTGATTCTCTCCACGCACATTGTTTCCGACGTCAGCGATCTTTGCAGCAACATGGCGGTGATCCACGAGGGCCGAGTGATGGCAACCGGCTCGCCCGCCACCCTGGTAGCGGACCTGGAAGGCCGGATCTGGAGAAAGTCGGTTTCACAGGCGGAAGTGGCGTCGTACGGCGAAAAATTTAAGGTTATTTCCATGCGCCGTTTCTCCGGGCAGACGCTGGTGCATGTTTACAACAACCAGGAGCCGGAACCGGGTTTTGAACTCGTGACTCCGGACCTGGAAGACGTCTACTTTGCCACCATCAAGGGCTTCATGGAGCCGGCGGCGCCGGCGGTGAAGGTGAACTGAACATGATCGGGACAATTCTGCTTTTTGAAGTCCGCCAGCGGTTGGGCCGCATTTCGACGTGGATGTACTTTCTCATCCTGCTTGTGGCGGCCTATTTGTTTGCTCTCATTTTGGGAGGCGCATTCCCCGGGTCAGGGAGCAGCCTTGGGGACAAGGCCTACGTCAACTCGTCTTTTTTGATCAACGGCCTTATCAGCACGCTCAGCTTGTTCGGGCTGATCATAACCGCGGCATTGGCTGGCCAGGCCACGTATCAGGATGTTGATAACGATTGCGATTCCTTCTTTTACACGGCGCCCATCCGCACGATTGACTACCTGGCTGGCCGTTTTTTGGGGGCGCTCGTCACGCAATTGGTCATTTTTTCGGCCGTAGGCGTGGGACTCTGGATTGGATTCCGAATGCCGTTCCTGGATCCCGCAAAGATTGGTCCGGAGCGGTTCGTGTCGTATCTGTTGCCCTACCTGACCCTGGTGATACCGAACCTTCTTTTCCTCACGGCCATTTTCTTTTGCCTGGCGGCATTGGGCAGGAAAATGTTGCCGGTGTATGCCGGAGGGATCCTACTTCTCATTGCTTACTTGGCTGCAGGAATCGTCCTTCAAGACCAGTCGAGGAGCGCCATCTACGCGATCATGGACCCGTTCGGCGACCGTGCCGTCGGCCGCCTCACGCAGTTCTGGACGCCCTTTGAGCGCAACACCCAGCTTGTTCCGCTCGTCGGTGTGTTCCTGTGGAACCGGATCCTCTGGATCGGCGTTAGCGTCGCTGTGTTCATATTTACTTACTTCAAGTTCTCACGCTCACAAGTCCAAAGCCGGGGACGCAGGACGAGCCGCGATGCAGAGCCAGAACAGAAAGCGGACATTCAGTCCTTGCCGGCAGTCCAACCGGTTTTCTCGTTCGCGGCTTCGGTTTCCCAGATGCTGTCGCTCAGCTGGTTGCAATTCATCGAGACGGTCAAGAACGTTTTCTTTGCCGTAATTCTGGTGGCGGGATTTGCGTTTGCACTCTTAATCGCCAATGCTCCCTCGGATTTCATAGCGACCCCCTTCTATCCTGTGACGTCCCGCGTGGTGCAATTGGTGGCTGCGGGTTTCGCGCTGTTTGAAACCATCATCATTGTTTTCTATTCAGGTGAGCTGGTGTGGCGGGAGCGAGACGCCAAGGTCGGCCAGATCATGGACGCGCTTCCCGCCCAGCGCTGGGTGTTCTTCGCCTCCAAACTCGGCGCGTTGATGCTGGTGCAAGTGGTAGTCGTCATGCTCATTATGGCGGCAGGGCTCACGACCCAGATCATGCACGGCTACTACCACTTTGAATTTGCAGTCTATTTCAAAGAACTTTTCCTGATTGAACTGGTCCAGCTCTGGATCATCTGCTCGCTGGCCCTGCTGATTCATACCGTGGTGAACCAGAAGTTTCTGGGTTATTTTGCCGTCGTGGTGATCTACATAGCGGGCATTGTTTTCGCGTTGCCGTTGGCCGGGTTTGACCACTTTCTGTTGCGCTATGCACACTTCCCACCCCACCTTTATTCCGACATGAACGGCTATGGTCCCTTTGTTAAGCCTCTCTTCTGGTTTGAACTGTACTGGGCCCTGGCTGCCGTGTTTCTAGCGATTGTGGGCAATCTTTTTTGGGTGCGCGGGATTGAAGGTGGATTCAAGCAAAGGCTGAAACTGGGTTTCCAGCGCCTGACGCCCGCGAGCCGCGCCGGACTGGCCGTTTGTTTGATACTCTTCCTGGCCACGGGCGGTTACATCTTTTACAACACCAATATCTTGAACCAGTACGTTACCGCCAAGCATCGCGAACAGGCGACGGCCCAGTACGAAAAGAAATACCGCCAGTACCTTGACCTGCCCCAGCCACGCATCACGTCCGTCCAGGTCGCTGTTGATTTGTATCCTGAGGAACGGAGCGCGGCCCTCCAGGGAACCATGTGGCTGGAGAACAAGACACAAAAAAACATTGACCGCGTGGCTCTCACATTGCCTGTGGGCCGCTCCAGGTTCGTGATACGCGAACTGGGGTTCGCCGGCGGACAGACACCGGTGATTCAGGACAATGGTCTGGGGTTCCATCTCTATCGTCTCAATTCTCCACTGGCGCCGGGCGCGAAAATTCCGTTGACATTTGCCTTCAGGTTTGAGAACCCCGGGTTCAAAAATGCCGAGGGGACCATGCAGATCGTGCAAAACGGCAGCTTTCTGAACAGCGGCTTCTTGCCCTATGTGGGGTATCTGGCGGCGGCCGAGTTAGGGGACGACAGCGCGCGACGCAAGAACGGTCTGGACAAGGTCAAGCGGATGGCAAAACTGGAAGAAGTTTCCGCGCGGCAGAATAATTACATCAGTCAAGACGGCGACTGGATCAATTTTGAAGCCACCGTCAGCACCAGCCCGGACCAGATTGCGATTGCTCCCGGATATTTTCAGAAAGAATGGATGCAAGACGGACGCCGCTACTTCGAGTACAAAATGGATGCACCCATTTTGGACTTCTTCTCGTTCAATTCAGGCCGGTACCAGGTGCGACGCGACCACTGGAACGACGTGAATCTTGAGATCTATTACCAGCGCGGCCACGAGTTCAACCTGGACCGCATGGACCAAAGCATGAAGGAGACGCTCACCTATTGCAGCACGAATTTCAGCCCGTTCCAGTTTCATCAGTTGCGGGTGATCGAGTTCCCGCGCTACGCGGGTTTTGCGCAGTCTTTTGCCAATACGATCCCTTTTTCGGAGGCCATCGGTTTTATCACGCGAGTGGACGCCAAGAAAGCGGACGCGATTGATTTGCCTTTCTATGTGACTTCCCACGAGGTGGCCCATCAATGGTGGGGACATCAGGAAGTGGCCGCCAACGCCGAAGGCGCCACGTCTCTGGTTGAGACCCTCGCCCAATACACCGCCTTGATGGTGATGAAACATCGCTACGGTCCGGAAGCCATGAAGCGCTTCCTGGGATATGAACTGAGAAACTATCTTCTGCTGCGCGGCCTGGAACGCAATGAGGAGAAGCCGTTGTACCGTGTAGAACCGGGTCAAGGCTATATCCACTATCAGAAAGGCGGCCTGGTGATGTATGCGCTGCAGGATTACATTGGCGAAGACAAGGTCAACCAGGCGCTTTCAGAGTTCGTGAAGACCTACGGGTTCAAAGGAGCGCCATATCCAACGTCGTTGGACTTGCTGGCTTCCCTGCGCAAAGTCACACCCGAAGATTCCCAGTATCTGCTCGAAGACCTGTTCGAGCACATTACGCTCTACGAGAACCGCGCCGTTTCGGCCACGTACAAACTGCAGAAAGACGGAAAGTATCAGGTGCACCTGAAAGTGGAGTTTAAGAAATACCAGGCCGACAGCCGGGGCCAGCAGCATCAGGTGCCAGCGCATGATTGGATGGACATTGGCATTCTCGACGCCCAGGGCAAGTACTTGTATTTGCAGAAACAAAAAATCGAAAAAGACAACACCGACTTTACCCTTGTGGTGGACAAGCTTCCGGCTCAGGCGGGAATTGATCCCATGAACAAACTGATTGATCGCGACCCGAACAATAACGTGATCAAAGTGAAAGAAGCGAACTAACGAACAGCTTGCCGGCTCCCCGAGCCCGTGGGGAAACCGGCAAGCGCGAACACCGTGCCGACGATGCGTTCGCCCTGCCGCAAATGGTAAACTCAATGTGTTGCTGCATTGCCGTTCAGATCAGCCATGCTGGCAATCTTCCACCCAGGCCGACGTAGCTCAGTTGGTAGAGCAGTCGATTCGTAATCGACAGGTCATCGGTTCAAGTCCGATCGTCGGCTCCATTGTTTTCGGGTCCCACTCCTGAAGCGTTTATGCGGCTGTCGCCTGGGGGCGTTGGAAGTAGCGTTTACTGTAAAGCATTAAGGCCATCATGGCGAAGGACACTACTAACCCTACGACCCAATAGCCCTTCATTGAAGCAGGGCTGACACTGTACATGCTCATCTGCACAGGATCGATTCCCATCGCCTTATACACTTCGTTGTAAATCGTCGTCAGATCGGCCCTAAGGATGGTCACAACCCACGACACCTGTCCCAGAACCCATAGGAAGATTGCCAGCCACCAGCCCGGAAGGCGCAGCTTGCAAAAACTCCAGGCGCAATATCCGTACGCGGCGGCGTAAGCCAGAAAAATAACTCTGCCGGCAATACCGTGAATCAATAGTCCGAAAACCACCGCCAATGGGAGCCACACTGCTGCCACCACGAGGCACAAGGCAGAAAACCCAAACCACACGACCAGAATGATGATTGGAATTGGGAAGGTCCTTCCCGAAGAGGCCGGGCCGGCGCTCGCCCGGCAAGTGGCTTTCACATTCTTGCCGCAGTAAAAGAGGAGGAAAACCAGCGGCAACAGCACCATCATCAGCACCTGGAAAATTGCGGTGGTTACCATCACGATGTTCAGGAAATTTGGTGGAAGCTGCGCAGTCTGGTTTTGCTGCAGGACGGCCTGCTGCTGCTTCATCACCATGGGCATGATCACGATGGTCATCACTGTGCCCAGTACTCCGAACGCCAGCCAGATCGAACTGGCGACGATCATGGCGATGCGGGCCCAGTTCTTTCTGCGAATCGATCCGATACCCGCCGCGATGAAAAAAGCTGCGATCATCAAATAGAAACAGGCAATACCATAGAACATGCCGCTCGGCACGGATGGTTGCCCCGGCCTTTGGGGCATGGACGGAATAACGAGGGCCGTCATGATCGTCACCAACAAAAAGAAGCAGGCAATCAGAATTTCCACCACTCCGAATGCAATCAGCCATCCGCGCCGGTCTTTGTAGAGAGGTGGTGCTGAGGGGAGGGAAGGTGCAGTCGACGATTGATCCATGAGGTACCTCTGAGCGTGAAGCATAGCATAGGACAGATGTCGTTCATGGAAGAGGTGTAAGAGCGATTCAACACACGGTGAAGTCCGCGATTACAGATGCTGACTCTGCGGCAGCCGCCTGATTTCAATCCAGGACTGACCGTGGGTCTCGTCCCGGCCTAGCTTCCGGAGAGTCAGCCCTCTTTGATCGCACTGCGCGCGTATCCAGCGGATACGATGATAAATGCAGCCGGGCACGTCCGACTCGTGACTCGTTCCGTACCATTGTTCACCTCGGTAGTCTGCGTGCCGCCAATTTGCGGGCAAGCAGGATGTGAGAAACACGGCGTCATCCGTCGAATCGCGCAAGAACGAGTCGAGCATGATCTCGATTTGCTGCTTCGCAGCGTGGGTCCACACGGAGTAAGCCAGAAAGAAGTCAAACTTGTCGCCAAATACCGACGTATCGAAATGCGGGTTAGTATCGAACCGCGGACGTTTGAGGTCCAGCATGCCGGGTTTCAGAATCGTGTGTACGCCCATTTCCAGACGGCCCTGATGCGGCTCGATCCCGCAATAGCAACCCGGATCCAGAAAGTGAATCAGCCAGTAGCCCGCTCGCAACACTCCACAACCCAGATCGACGAGCCTGGAACCTGGCTTGAGCCCCGCTCGCAACAAGTGAATGAGTTATTCTCTGCCGCCTTTTTCAAAATCCTTGCCGGGCACTCCCAGGAACGTTTTGGCCGCCAGCATGTCGGCCCTTTGCTGGAGGCTCATCGAGCGCTCGCGTTTGTGAAATGATTCATGAATGCGACGCCATCCAAGTGCAAGAAAAACGGCTTCCCATAATTTGGTATCCTCTTTACAAAGCCACGCAGCAGATGATAATCCGCCACTGAAATAGGCGGTTATCTCCGCAACTTTTCTTGCCAGAGGAGTTTATTACTTCGTGCCAACTTTGTCTGCCTGTACTGCCGAGCGCCTGGCCGCTTTTGGCCGGCTGGCGCTCGTTGTAGGCCACCCGGGACATGAGCTGAAAGTATTCGGAGTATTGTCGGAGTGTAAACCCTGGGTGTACATCCTTACGGATGGGTCTGGCCGCCACGGGACCTCGCGATTGCCGTCCACAGAAAAGTTAATTCAAATCGTTGGAGCACAGCGGGGCGAGTTATTTGGGCTGATTTCCGACATCGCGATCTATGAGGCCATTCTGGCGCCGAGACCGATATTGTTCTTGCAGATGGTTGACCGGCTGGCAGCGTCTTTGATAGAACACGAGATAGACACCGTCGCCGGCGACGCGACCGAGGGCTTCAATCCAACTCATGATATTTGCCGCGCCCTGATCGATGCTGCGGTGGAAATAGCAACACGCTTGACGGGCAAGCCCATCGGAAACTATGAAGTCCGGCTGACAGGCTGGGAGCGCAAGAGCGAACTGGAGCACGACGACCAGTGCCTGCACCTGAGGCTCGACGACGAACTGCTCTCCCGGAAGTTCGCGGCGGCTGAGCAATACCCGGAGCTGAAGGATGAGGTCCAGCGCAGCGTTGAGCACTTTGGAAGAGAATACTTCCGCACCGAGTGTCTGAGACGCGTGAGCGAAATTGCGCCGCCAGCAGCTTCAGGCAAGCCTTTCTACGAGAGCTGGGGAGAACAGCAAGTGGCCAAAGGCGCCTATAAGTCCGGCATTCGATTTCAGCAGCACGTGGTCCCGATTCTGGACAAAATCCGGGAGCACGCTGCCAGCGCCGTCCCGGACTTACCAGAATATTCGCCAACAGAGCGGTAACTGACTTCAAGACCTTGTGAAGATCCGGATGGTCCATTGAAAATCCTCATCGTGAGTGGCTGGCTGGACGCATACACCGGAGGGCAGGTGGTGGTCCGAGACCTCGCTCTCGGGCTGTTGCGGCAAGGCCAGCAGCCCCTGGTGTACTCGCCGAAACCTGGAGTTGTAGCCTCGGAAATCAGGAGGCTCGGCATTGAAGTTGTCAGCGAATTGGACCAACTTACGGTGGTTCCAGACGTAATCCACAGTCAGCACCATCGTTCAGCAGTCCAGGCGTTGCTTCATTTCCCATCGACACCCGGCATCCATGTTTGTCACGGTACGACATTCTCAGCGGACGAGCCGTTCTTCTTTCCGCGGATCTTGAGATATGTCGCGGTGGATGATCGATGCCGCCGGTTTATGGAAAACACATCGGGCATTCCCCATGAGCGCATCGAAGTCATCTTGAACGCGGTTGACTTGAAACGGTTTCAGCCTCGCGGTCCGTTGCCGTCTCGGCCTAAGCGCGCTCTGGTTTTCAGCAATTACGCCAGCCGTTCAACCCACCTCCCCGCAGTTCGCAGCGCATGTAGACAAATCGGATTGGAGCTTGATGTTGTGGGACATAACGCCGGAAGCGCCGTGGCCGCGCCAGAATCAGTTCTTCCAGGTTATGACATTGTTTTCGCAAAGGCACGCTGCGCTTTGGAAGCCATGGCGGTGGGGAACGCAGTGGTGCTATGTGATTTCCCAGGCGCGGGCCCCATGGTCACTACAGCCAACTTTGATGGCCTTCGCCGGATGAATTTTGGCGCCGGTGTCCTGGTCAATCCGCTCAAGCCTGAACACATCCGAAGAGAGATTGAACGCTACGACCCGGCGGACGCAGCCGAAGTCTCGCGGCGAATTCGGAGTGAAGCCGGACTGGATGAGGTGGTCACCCGGTGGCTTGCGCTCTACTCCAACCTGCTGGACGAATTCCGATCTTCGCCACGGGACTTGGATGGCGAGTTGCGCGCCCTGGCGAGTTATATGGACCGATGGAACTACGGGAAAAGAATCGAGTGGGAAGGGGCGCAGCTTGAGCGGGTTCGTGCCATTCCGATCATCGGCAGCAGCTTGCGGTATTTCGCGCGTCGCCTCTTAAAAAAATGGGGCGAACCGGACTAGTGTGAAGTCCCTTCGGGACAGCTACAATTCCGACGGGCATAATGTCGGTCGGTGTGAGTGCTCAACTCCCGGCGGTTTTGCAAGTGTTGGCATCAGTGGGAAATGGGTCCCATGGGCCACTACCCGGCAGAACCATGGCCACAGAAGTAGAGAGATTGAAACATGTTTGACTCCCACAGCTTGAAACCTCTCAGGGCTGAGTGCGGCGAGCCTCAGCTTCGCGTTGTTGCTGTGCTAATTGTTGCCGCTCTCTGCGGGGCCTTGATTTGGGTGCTGGCTTCGCTGAAGGGATATACAAGACTTGGTGGCGCTCTATTTTTTGCTGTCCCTATCGTGTGGGGAATGCGGCGACTTCTCCAGGAGCGAGCAATTGTATCGCACCTCGGGGCCTCAGTCGGCACCGTTAGGTCATCCGAGCAGTTTGTGAACGAAGATGGCTATAACTATTCTGTCGAATATAAGTTTGACGCGGCTGATGGAGAGGCTCATATCGGCAACTCCGCAGTATCCCGCAAGGAAGCTCCGGCGAAAGACAGTCCGATCATCGTGGGCTATAGCACTGTGAATCCTGACGAAAACTTACCGCTGGAAGTATTCTGGTTTTATAAGTTCAACGGGGTCCGACATTACTGAGCGTCAGGTCCGGGGTGGACGTTACCGGAGTGAAAGGGCGAATGAGCTCGTACAGTTGCCCGGCGTTAAATGGTTTCGCCAGATAGCCGTCCATGCCCAGATCGAGAAAGCGTTCGCGATCTCCGTTCATGGCGCTGGCTGTGAGTGCGACTACCGGGGTCTTTGTTTTGCCCGTGGCAGCTTCACGGGCGCGAATGTAGTGGAAGGCTTCAATGCCGCCCATTTCCGGCATTTGCTCGTCCATCAAAATGAGATCAAACTCCTCAACCTCCCACACCTGAGTAGCGGCCAAACCGGTGGACGCGACCTTGACGTAATGGCCCCGCTTGCGGAGCAACTTGGCCGCCAGCACCTGGTTGACCGGATTATCTTCCACCAGCATGATGCGCAGGGGAGCTTCGACCGCAAGGATTATCTGCGGTGGGGCCACCACCGGCTGACGTGCGATGCCAAAGGTGCAAGTGAACTGAAATGTGCTTCCCCTGTTAGGCTGGCTCTCGACTGAAAAAGCGCCGCCCATCAGCCGTACAAGCTCGGAACAGATCGCCAGACCCAGGCCCGTGCCTCCAAAGCGTCTGGTGACGGTGGAATCGGCCTGGGCAAAGGCTTCAAAGATGAGTTGTTGCTGCTCTGCGGGAATGCCAATGCCTGTGTCGGACACGCGAAAGACCAGGGCTGCCCGCCCTTTGGGTGCGCCGGGCAGATCACGCGTCACCTGCAGACGCACTGATCCTGTCTCGGTGAACTTGATGGCATTGCCCATCAGATTGAGCAGCACCTGGCGGAGTCGGGTCGGGTCGCCGGACAGCAGATCAGGGACCTCGGCGTCAACGTCGCACTCCAAAAGCAACTTCTTGGCGAGTGCCATGGGTAGGACGATATTGCGGACCTCGTCGATAGACTGGCGCAGAGCGAAAGAAATGTTCTCTAGGTCGAGTTTGCCTGCTTCAACTTTGGAAAAATCCAGAATGTCACTTAAGACATGCAGCAGACCTTGCGCGCTGTTGCGCAACGTCTCGACATACTCGCGCGATTCCTGCGGTGTCTCCGCGTTCATGGCCAGCTGGGCCATGCCCAGAATCCCATGCATGGGCGTGCGGATCTCATGGCTCATGTTGGCCAGGAACTGACTCTTGGCGGTGCTCGCCGCCTCTGCCGCGATCTTGGCAATCTCAAACTCGCGGGAGCGCGCACTCTCCAGCGCCCGGTCGTGCAGCTTGGCCCAATATTCTTTGTACAGACGGCGCCCCTGAAACAGTTGAAAAGTGCACAGGATGGAAGCCATGGTGGTAAATGTCTTGCCGCTGGGACCTCCAATGAACAGTCCCTTGACCAGCGTCGGCCCCAGTAGCAGTGCCAGATTTAGAAGTAGCATGCGGAAGTTTGGGGTATAGGCGATGGTCGCGCCGGAAACGGCGCCAATGGACCATAGCAGTGTGGTAAGAAATATCCAGTTTTGTAATCCGTAGAAAACAAGCGAACTCAGCAGCAGCAAGCCAATCGATCCCGAAGCCAGAAGAATATTCAAAGGCAGCAGCCAGTCCAGAAGAGCTGGGCGAAGAAAGTGGCGAGTGGTGATCAGCGCCAGGACCACCCGCATGACTATGGCCACCACAACGGGGACGACGAAGGTCCAAAACAACCGCGGATGATCGGTCCTGTAGCCAATGACTCCTAAGAGGACGAAGACTATCGGAAAGGCGTAAACCCCCTGAAGCAGACGTTTGATCTGGTCAGTGGTTGCTTCCTGGAGAAGCTCCGGCGGCAGATCATCCTCAGGTCTCACTCGAATCTTTTTGGGAAGAGTATTCCGCAAAAGTGACATGCCACTCCTTGCTGAGGCTATCGGCAGGAATGGCAGTCAGCTTAAGCCGGAGACCGGGAGAAGGCTTACTGGACTGACTATCGGCTGGAGGAGCGTCGTTTCCGCGGTTTCTCGGTCGCCGCGGACCGCCATGCACCGCGAAGCAGGTCCCGCAAGGCATCGGGATGAACTCGCGACATGCGGACCAGAACCCACTGGTAATTGAGGTAGTGGTCCGTGATGTAGTATGTGTCGGAATCAGCGGCCATCAACTCCTCACGTTCCTCAAAGCTTGTGCGCACAACCAGCGACTCTCCGTCCTGATGCAGCCGCACGAACAAATTGCCGCCTACCTTGAACGCTGCTGTGCCGTAGGACGTGCTTTCTTCCGCTTTGTCGAGTGCACGCGCGAACTCGCGAACGGTTTCGAACGTGACCGGCGGATTCACGCTTCGGCTTTTCTGTTTGACCTTGCTTGCTCGTGGCGACATATCTGTCCAAACATTTTACGAACTGGCCAATTCGAAACAAAGGCGTTGCATGGTCTCGTCGGACCCAAATCCGGCAAACCAGTGGACGTCTGGCTCGCGGCGAAACCAAGTCATCTGCCGCTTGGCGTAATTGCGATGTGCCTGCTGGGCGGCGGTGATTGCGCCATCCAGTGGCAACGTGCCTTGCAGATGTTGCACTGCCTGGCGATATCCGAGCGAGTCCAGAGGACGCACCGGTCCGTAGCGTTCGAGGAGAACTCTAGCTTCTCCAACCAGACCGCGCTGGAACATCTCTGCGGCACGAAGGTTGACGCGTTGGTACAAAGCTTCGCGGTCCGGATTCAATCCCGCGCGGACAATGCGAAAGCCACCCAAAGGTTCACGCCCTTCCTGCCAGAGCCCAGTCATCGGCTGGCGGGTGGTGACGTAAACTTCCACGGCCCGCACCAATTTTGGAATGTCATTGGCGTGGATGGCCTGGGCCGCCGCCGGATCTAGACGCCGCAGCATTTTGTGCAGATAGCCGGAACCGCGCACGGTCGCACGCTTTCGCAAACGCTCGCGCAGTTCTTCTGACGGCGGCGGTCCTGCGAAGAGCCCTTGGAGCAGAGCGCGCAAGTAGAGCCCAGTGCCCCCGACAACAATCGGCAAGTGCTGGCGCGCGCTGATTTCATGGATGGCCTGACGCGCCAGGCGGGAATAATCACCGGCGGTGAACTGCTCCGCGGGAGAGGCAACGTCAATCAGATGGTGGGGAACACGCTGCCGTTCCTCGGGAGATGGTTTGGCCGTGCCAATATCAAACTCGCGGTAGACGGCGACGGAATCGCAACTGACAATCTCGCCCTGCAGTCTCTCCGCAAGCGCCAGCGCCAGTGCGCTCTTGCCGCTGGCCGTGGGTCCCAGAATGACCACCAAAAGCGGTTCGCTCACGCTCGGCTCCAGAGATGACGCAGCAGGACAAACAGCAGAATCACTACGGCAATAATGGCCAGTCCGAGCGTTTGTTGGCGGCGAGCGTCCATGGCCATTCATTGTAATGAGTTGCCGGCGGCTCTTGGGAGTGGCAGCAAGCAAATCGTGGCTGCCAATTTTCAGTGCTAAACTTCTAGCGATCAACCACACCGCATGGCGACAGTTTCCAAATACCGGTTTGACGAGTTCGAGGCCGACCTGAAAGCCGCCGAGCTTCGCCGCAATGGCACACGGCTCAAGCTGCAGTTGCAACCTTTTCAGGTGCTGGTGGCGCTGCTGGAACGCCCTAAGGACGTTGTGACCCGGGAAGAGTTGCAGCAACGCCTTTGGCCGCAAGACACATTTGTGGACTTTGACCACGGATTGAACACCGCCATGGTCAAGCTGCGTGACGTTCTCGGCGATTCCGCCGCCAATCCCAAATACATTGAGACCATCGCCAAGCGAGGCTACCGCTTTATGGGCGACGTAACGGCGACGCCAGAGCCATCCGCAGTCGAGTTACCGCAACCGGCCGCGGAACCGGCGGCATCCTCTTTACCGGAGACCGAGCTGCCCCGAGCCAGCCGGACAACGGCGAGGATACTGTTTTCGCTTTCGCAGATCATGTACCTCATCTTCTATCTTTGCGCTCTGTTCAATCTGGACCAACTTTTCCGCGCAGCGAACGCGGCGTGGCGCAGCGCTGGACACATTGTCTTTGTGGTTTGCATAGTCACCGCGCTGGTAGGCGTGGCTGTTCGGCTCTATCTACTGAGCGCCACCGCGCTGGATTACCACTTGCTGGGAGAGAAATACCGCATACTGTTTCCGGCTCTGTTTGCGCTGGACATGCTGTGGGCACTCTCGCCTCTGCTCATTTATGACCGCCTGGGTCTGGGACTGGCCCTGGGTAGCGCCGCCGCTCTCATCTATATGCCGTTCGTGCAGAGAGTGCTGATGAAAATGATGGGGAGAAAGCAATTAGCAATTAGCAAATAGCAATTGGCCAAAGGGTTTCGCACATACGAGCGAGAATGCTTTGGCTAATTGCTATTTGCCAATTGCGCTTTCCTACTCGAAATCCTTCTTATCGGGGTTGTAATAGAAATACCCCTTCAGCGTGATGTAATCTCCGTTGAATTGAGGCGGCAGTTGGGGCGCTGGTCCAAAAGTGAGTGTGCCCCAGGCTCCCCGGTCGAGTGCTGTGTCTCCCGCGCTGTTGATCATCCTAATGCTGGTGATCGTACCGTCCTTAAGGATGGAGAACTCCAGCACCACCAGCCCCTTTTTCATGATGGGAGGCCGGGCTACCTGAGGAACCTCGACATCGAAGCGGCCTTGAACGACCACCTGCAGCCGCTTCATATAAGGACCAAAATCCACGCCCATCGTGTCACTCAGGATTTCCATGCCGCCGAGCGTGGCCGCTTTTTGGTGGACGGGTGACGTACCGTAGTCTCCGCCGTACCCGCCGCCGGAACTACCATGGTTCGCAGCCACTGACTGGATCGCACCCTGGACGGAAGATCCGGGCGAGTTGGTCTTAAACGGATTCTGTCCCGAGGGGAACGGCTGTGAAGCCTGCGAATTCTGCGATGGCTGAGGAGGACTCGCGGCCGCCTGCTGCGTATTGCCTTGCGATGGGCTGGGCGCGGCGGCCTGTTGGGCCGGCGCCGGAGGAGTAACTGCAGGTTTGCCGGGAAGACGCGCGTCCAGCGGCTGGCGCACGGTATTGGGCTGCGGGGTCCGCGACATTGCCATGCGGTCCTGGTCGGACATGAAATTGGTCTTCGGCGGATGGATCGGCTTTACGTTGGGCGCCATCAGAAAGGTCGTATCCTGCTGCTTCGACCGAAGTGGGAGCACCGACGGTCCCCGAGGTATCCATTTGGGAACAAAGATGAGTGTTGCAACAATGAGACCATGAACCACGAGTGAAAGCCACGCGGCTTCTCGCCGGCGATACGAATCCAGTTCGCTGCCCAGATTTTCCACGAGCAGGTGCAACTCTTCCACCGTGGGCGAATACTTGGTCACTGGTCGACGAGCCGGATCTTCCATGAGAGGGATAAAGCACCACCTGGCCAGACACACTCGTCCGGCCCTTCAGTTACTATTTTCTCACTAAGAAGGAAGAATGCGAGAGTTCTTGCGCCCGTATCAGAGAAATAACTCTCGCTCGGATGAAGACTGCCTCGAACTCTATGAAAACAAACAGATCACGCGCACTGCGCTTTACATATTTTTACAGAGAGTGCGACTTTTTACAGAGATTGCAGTTGGGCATGCCGGCTGTGCTTTTCGATGGCTGCCAGGATTCGCATGGCCGCAGCCAATGCCCGGCGACCGTCTTCGAGCGGAACCAGGGGAGTGGTCCGGTTCCGGACGGCGTCCACAAATGACCGGAGCTCGGCATGGAGCGGTTCTTCCTCTTGTACTTTCGGCTTGTTCAGAGTGACGCCGGGAATCGGGAAAGCCGAAGCATCTCCCGCGGCGGCCATCAAGTGTTCTGGTGACAACTTTTCCTGCTGCGTGACGGTGATCTGTAGAACGTCCTGGCGTCCGTAGTCGATGGAAATGTATTCGTGTGGCTGAAAGAAACGCAGCTTGCGTACTCGCTCGGTGCTGACGCGACTGGCCGTCAAGTTGGCCACACAGCCGGATTCAAACTCCATGCGTACGTTGGCAATATCCACTTTGCTGGTGACGACCGGGAGACCAACGGCGCGCACGTCCGTCAGCGGCGAATTTACAAACGTGAGCACTACGTCAATGTCGTGAATCATCAAATCAAGGACAACGTCTACGTCCAGGCTGCGTGGCGTAAAGATGCTGAGCCGGTGGACTTCAAAAAACATGGGACGATTGATCAGCGGAATCGTGGCGCGAACCGCTGGATTAAAACGCTCGAGATGACCAGCCTGGGCGATGCGCTGGTGGGCCTTAGCTACGCGGATTAACTCGTCGGCTTCGTCCACGGTGGAAGCAATTGGCTTCTCGACCAGAACGTCAATGCCGGCGGTCATCAGGCGCGAAGCAACGTCGAGATGGTGGACGGTGGGCACGGCGACGGAAGCAGCGTCAACGTGGCCGCGCAGGTCGTCCAGGTTGCTGAACGCTTTGCAGCCGAATTGGCGCGCGAGGGCCTGCGCCTGCGTGGCGTCGGAATCTACCACCGCGAACAACTCCACGCCCTCGCCCTGCTGCTGCAACTCGTGATACACGCGAGCGTGGTTCTTCCCAAAGGAGCCCACACCAATGACCGCTATCCGAATTAGACTTTGGTTTGGCAAGACTGAATTTTCTCCACGTCAATCCGATGCAGCAAAGGTATCATTGCGCTATCGGGGAGGGAAAGCATGAAGCGCATAGCGGGCTTTCTGGGTTTGATCATCACGGTCGCGATTGGAGCTTATATTTACTCGCGGCAAGCGCAGAGCGTGACGCCAGGCGGTTCCAGTAATCCCCAGGCGGCCATGGACATTGTGGGTGTTAAAGGCGACCTGCTGGCCATTGCCGACGCCGAGGTCAGCCACTACGCGCTGCAGAGCAAGTATGTCTCGATCGAAGAGCTGCGATCGGCGGGAGACCTGACCATGCCGCGTAACCGCCGCGGTCCTTACACCTATTCCGTCGAAATCTCAGACTCGGCGTTTCGAATTGTGGCCACGTATTCCGGCCCCGATGCTGGTGCGCCGCAGACCATCAGCATCGATCAGACGAAACACATCACGGAGTAACGCTCGAGACAATGGTGATCCCGGCGCTGTCCGCAACAGCGATCATGGGCTCGCCGTCCAGCAGCAGGCATTTGCCGGCGTCCAGCGCGAAGCAAGTAGCTCCGGCGCGCTGCATGGTTTCCACCGTCTTGGTCCCGATCACCGGCACGTCAAAGCGCATGTCCTGATTTGGTTTGGCAACTTTGACCACGGTGAGGCCGCGGCTGAGCACCGGCGCGTCTGAAGCAGGCGCGTCTGTAAGACTCTGCATGATCTCGCCCGCCCGCAGAATGGTTGCGTCCGTACCTTCCATGGCCTCCACGGCAACACACGCGGACTCGGCGATGACCACGGTCTGTCCAATGTCATATTGCGCCAAGTGGCGGGCCACGGTCCGGCCATACTCAATGCTTTTTAGTTCGGCTTCTGTGGGCTTGCGCCGCGTGAGCACTCCTGGCTTGGCCAGCAGCGGTTCCAGATACGAAGTGGAACTGATCAGAGTAATGCCTTCATCGGCCAGCACCTTGGCCACCGCGCCGATAAGAGAATCCGTGTTGCGCGTGGTAAGAGAGAGCAGCACTCTGGCCAGCCGCCAGTCGGGCCGTATCGCGGAAAAAATTTGCTTATGCTTCACCTGACCTGCCATGATCGCCGTGTGGACGCCTTCTTTTTTGAAGGTATCAATCAGCTTGCTCAGTTCGCCCAGCGACAACCAGTAGACGGCGGCTGCGCCGCGCGTTTCGATCAGCGGTGAAGTCTCTTCCTTGATGGCGGCGACGATTACTTCAGCGCCCTGGGCGCGCGCGGCGTCCAGCAGCAGCAAGGGGAAACTTCCGTTGCCAGCGATCAGGCCAATCTTTTCGTTTGCTGGATTATGGTGCGGCGGCATGATTAGCGCCCCTGCGGTTCTCCCAAAGTGTCATTGAGCAACTTGGCCAATCGCAGGCCGGCCAGCGCCAGTCTTTCGTCCATCATCCCGACATTGGCTTTGTAGTAAGCCTCGTCCACCGCGCCGCCATCTTTCAACATGGCCTGTTTCGCGTAGCCGAACGATTCATTTGCCCACTCTTCTGTAGTTCCGCCTGCTTTGGATTGCAAATGGTTCGCGACGATCAAACGCTCCAACTGGGCCACGTAGTCGCTCTCCGACTTGCCGCTGTGCTCGATGAGGCCTATGTCCCACTCATAATGGAGATTACACGGACGCGTGCCGCACTGCGCGGACCCGAATTCCACAACGTGAATGTCGTTTCCGCCGCGGGCTTCGTCAATGGCGTGGAACGGCTGGTGCAGATCCCCTACAAAGTGGACGATGAACTTCAACGCCTCAATCCGGTCCTGCTGCGGTGCGTTCTTGTTGGCCAGGACTTCGCGGAACATGTTGATGCGGTCCACCACGCAGTTGTGGTGGTCGGTCAATGTGTAAGAGAATTTTTCGTTGGGCTGGTAGCAGTCGCGCGCTTGGGAAAAGCCGCTGGAGTCTTTGCGGATGTCCACAAAGTGCCAGCCATAGCTCTCGCGCCGCTCGCCTTTAACATCGTCCGCCCAATTGGCGACTGCGGCCAGATCGTCATTGCCCAGCAGCGCCACAATTTTCTGCCTGGCGGCTTGGTTAAGGTGAGCGCGGGCAATGTCTCCAACGATCTGGTGGCCCTTGGGGCCCCACGCGAAAAGCAGAGTGGATGCGAACGTCAGCAGGGCGAGAACAGTAATAAGTTTTTTCATGGAAGGTCGACCAATCGATCTTATCAAGATTTGTTACTTGATGACTCCGCGCTCGGACTCTTCGATAAAACGCACCAGCATGTCCACATCTTCTCCGCGGTCGGCTTCTGCCCGGAGTTGTTCCAGCGCCTGCGTGGTGTTGAGTTTCGAATTCAGGAGCACTTTGAAAGCGCGGTGGATTTTGCGGATACGCTCTTTGCTGAATCCACGGCGTTCCAGACCAACGGCATTCAGGCCGTAAGCACGAGCGTCCCGCGGACTCACCACCGTGGAAAAAGGCAGAACATCTTTGGTGCACATGGTGTCTCCGCCAATGTAGGCGTGCGCGCCCACGCGGCAGAACTGGTGCACCGCGCTGAAAGCGCCAATTACCGCCCACTCTTCCACCGTAACGTGTCCGGCGAGCGTGGCGGCGTTGATCAGCATGGCATGGTCGCCGACAAAACAATCGTGGCCGATATGCGCGTACGCCAGGAGTAGAACGTGGCTGCCTACGGCCGTCACGCCGCCGCCTTTGGTAGTTCCACGATTGATGGTCACGTATTCGCGAAATGTGTTGTGGTCGCCAATGCGCAGTTTGGTCTTTTCTCCGGCAAACGTGGTGTCCTGAGGTTCCATGCCGATGGCGCAGAAAGGGAAGAAGCGATTGTGCGATCCAATATGCGCAGGCCCATGAATAATCACGTTGGCCATGAGCTCACAGTTTTCGCCCAGTTCCACATCCGGTCCAATAATGCAGTAGGGCCCAACTATGCACGAGGAGTGAATTTTTGCGCTGGGATCAATAATGGCCGTGGCGTGAATCATTTGCTTGGGTCAATCATTCCTGCGGTTCCGGCTCGCCAGCTTTTTTGGGGACGCGGTCAACCACCACGCAACTTACGGTAGCTTCAGCCACGCGCTTTCCGTCCACAAAGACTTCGCCGGCCATACGTCCGACGCTACGTTTCCAGACGAGGACGGTGACCTCAATGCGGAGTTGGTCGCCAGGGACCACCGGACGACGAAAGCGTGCGCGTTCAATTCCGGTAAAGACCACCAGCTTTTCGTCGCGGTTCTCAAGTTCAAAAAGCAGGAGCGTTGCCCCGGCCTGGGCCATGGCCTCCACGAGCAGCACCCCGGGCATGAGTGGCTCGCCGGGAAAATGCCCCACAAAGAACGGTTCGTTCGCGGTGACGTTCTTGAGGGCCACAATCTTTTTCCGCCGCTCGATTTCCACGACCCGGTCCAGCAGAAGAAAAGGATAGCGATGAGGCAGAATGGCCTGGATTTCCTTGACGTTAAACGGGCCAACGACTTCGCTGGGTGGCTCGGCGGTTTTTACGGGTTCATCCATGGGTAAAGCGCGAATTATAGAAGATTTTGCATGAACCACAAAGGGAGTCAGGGTAGGTATATGATTGCCTTCAGTCAAGCACCGCTTATGATTCCTGAATCCCTTCAACTTCTTCAGCACTATTGCCAGCAGCATCAGCAAGAGATGTTTCTCAACCTCGAGCGTCTGGTGGGATTTGAATCTCCCAGCGACAACAAAGCCGCGGTAGACGCCCTGGGCGCTTGTCTCGCCGCCGAGTTTGACGACGCCGGATGCAAGGTGAAATTCCATCGTGCTGCGGAAGCCGGCGACACTTTGCAGGCCGGGTTTCCTGGCAAGGACGCCCCGGACGACAAGCCCATACTCCTGCTTGGCCACTTTGACACTGTCTGGCCCATGGGCACATTGGCGAACATGCCGTTTCGGCTGGAGGGAGATCGCGTCTACGGGCCTGGCGTGTTCGACATGAAAGCCGGCATTGTTATGATGCTTTTTGCCATGCGTGCTCTGCGCAGCACCAGGGGCCGGCGACGTCCGCTGGTTGTGCTGCTCGACACCGACGAAGAAATCGGCAGCGTGACCGGGCGTCCTATCATTGAAGCGGTTGCCAAAGAATGCGAAGCGGTGCTGGTGCTGGAACCGGCGCAAGGTCCGCAAGGTTTTCTGAAAACCTCGCGCAAGGGAGTGGGAGACTTTAAGATTCGCGTTCAGGGCCGGGCCTCGCATGCCGGTGTGGACTTTGAAAAAGGACGCAGCGCGGTTGTCGAGCTGTCCCGCCAGGTGCTGGAGATGACAAAGTTCGTTGATCTGGAGCGCGGCATCACGGTGAACACAGGAGTGGTCCACGGCGGCACTCGCACCAACGTGGTCGCGGCGGAAGCCTGGGCGGAAGTTGATATCCGCGTAGCCCGCGCGGCTGATGCGCAGGGGCTGGAGGAGAAGTTTGCCGGCCTCAAACCGTTTGACCCTGAATGCAAGATCGAAGTCAGCGGCGGTCTCAACCGGCCTCCCATGGAGCGGACAGAGGGCACGGTACGGCTGCTGCGAGCCGCGCAAGAAATCGGACGCCAACTGGGAATCGAGCTGGACGAATCGGCAACCGGCGGCGGATCTGACGGCAACTTTACCTCCGCTCTGGGCATTCCCACGCTCGACGGCCTGGGCGCGGTCGGCGAAGGCGCGCACGCGGCCAATGAATCGATTGTGCTGAACGAACTGCAGCGCCGGACGGCCCTCCTAGCCGGGTTGATTGGGGTTATCTGAGCCATTTCGGGTTGGTAGGATAGCGTCCATGTCGCCTCAAATAGTTCTTTGACTCGCTCCGTCCGATAGCCTAGAATCAAAGGGCAGTTAATCCCTAATTTTGATAACGGAACGCTCGTTAGCCGTTCCGGCTGGAGTAAAAAATGTTTGGTGGAAAACTTGGTGTTCCCGAGCTGTTGATCATTCTGGTGATCGCATTGATATTTTTCGGTCCCAGCAAACTGGGTGATCTGGGCAAAGGCCTGGGTGACGCCATCCGCAATTTCAAGGGCTCCATGAAGGATGGCGAACAGCCCCCGGCACAGCCGACTACGCCTCCCCCAGCGGACAAGAAATAACAGCAGCCCTCGGTTACGTGAACCCGTTTGCCCGCAACATCTCCCCCACCAGGGGCAACGGCAGTCCTACTACATTGGAGTAGTCGCCTTCCAGTCGCACGTTCCACTGGGCGGCGCCACCTTGGATGGCGTAAGCGCCAGCTTTGTCCAGTGGCTCCGCGCTGGCCGCATACTCCAATAGCTCCTTTTCTTGTAGTTCCCGAAAAAATACCTGCGTGGTGCAATGCCGGGTGTCCACGGTCCGGGCCGGAGAAACCAGACTGACGGCGGTGGTTACCTCGTGTCCGCGTCCGGAGAGCAGTCGCAACATGCGGGCGGCATCCTCCGCGTCACTGGGCTTTTCCAGGAGTTGATCTCCCGCCACCACAATGGTGTCTGCTCCCAGCACAAATCGGCCGGAAAACTTCTTGGCGACAGCCAACGCTTTTTCCTGGGCCAACCGCCGCGCGTAATCCAGCGGAGACTCGCCCGCCGAGCGGACTTCCAAAATATTCGCCGGGTGGACTTCAAACGAAATCCCCGCCTGACGCAACAACTCCTGGCGTCGTGGAGAGGAGGAGGCGAGGATTAATTCTTGATTAGCGAGCATTCTTTTTGTCGGCCGTGCAACTTCGAGTCTTATTGCCCCAGCTTGTTAGTCGTTTGCTTGGCTTTGTCGAGGACATAAAGCTCGGCGAGGAGAGGCGGAAAACTAGTGAAGCCACGAGACGCTTCCGTGATTTCAAGCTTGTTGAAGGCCTGTTCTCTGAATGCCTCCCGAATATTAGCGATGCTTATGCTCACTGCGGTTAGAAGAGCCTTGGTTTCCAAAAGCCTCTTCTTCGCAAACTCCTCAACTGCTCCTGCCGTCACAATATCAACGGGTGTTATGAATCTCTTATGACCTGGTGCGCCCCGCCAAAAAATTCTAATATGATGTGCTTCCCGCAACGCGACATTGTCTTTTTCTTTGTCGTAGTAAGCCTCGAACAGATCTCCATCAATCACGATTATTGGGAACGCCAAGCAGCCTGATGAAGGCACTTGTCCTGCAGAGGGGTTTGGCAAGCCATAACTCTTGGCATAGTTGACCGATTTTGTAATGAGTCCTTGAATTGTGGCATAGAAGATATCTTGCTGCTCTTTGTTTTTTTCGAACGCCCTTCGCCCAGCAAAGCCTCCCCGGCCAGGCCGCTTGAAAAGTTCCAAATCACCAAGCGCGTTGTCCCCGGCAATGCAAAACATTGCAGCTTCACCAAGGGCAGACGCTATCGTTTGTGCGATGCATGCGCCTTCACCCATGATTGAACGCGACGACGTAAAAACTAACCATGGCTTGTCTTTCGACCATTTACATTCAACGACCTGGGAGATTCGGAAGAAGCACTTCTCTTCGTAGGATGTTGTTATATTGGCGAGAACGTCAATTTCCCTAGGATCGCCACCCTTATCATCTTGAATATACTGGCCCTGGTAGGTTTCAAAAAATCCCGAGCGCTCGAATGCACGCGCCACGCGAAACTCAAGGGGATAGCCCTGTGTTTCCAGCCATTCCGTGACTTTTTCCTTTAGAGACGGCGTTGCTGAGCCCTGATCAGACAAACCTTTTCCTCCTATCCAAAGAGAATAACGCACCGTATGACAGCAGACAATTTCACGTCTTCCGCCAGAGAGAGGGAATCCGAAGCATTAGATTCCCAATCACCGAATCCCCACCTGGCCCTTAGCCGACTCAATCAGTTTCTTCGAATCCCAACCCAGGCCATCTTTGAATACCAGTTCCACATTCTCAATGTCCTGAATATTGGCCGACGGATCGCCTTTTACCAACACAATATCCGCCTGCTTCCCGATCGCAAGCGAGCCAATGTGTTCGGATTCTCCCAGAAACTGCGCGCCGTTTAAGGTTGCGATCTTGATGGCGTCAAGCGGTGTAAAACCCGCGTCCACCAGCAATTCAACTTCGCGCTGGTCACCAAACCCAGCGACGATCCCGCCTAGTCCGGTGGGATCAAGCCCGGCAAGCAGTTGTCCGCCGGCTTTCGCGAAGGCCCGTTCAAATTCCATCTCTTTTGGAAACATCACCGGCCACGCACTGTCTTTGATGAGCGCAACACGCGCGCGTGCGGACGTATAAGCTTTGCGCGCGTCGTCGGAGAGAACATCCAGCACGCGCTGCGGCACATCCGGACGCGAAGCCACGAACTGCTCAAACACCGGCAGTGTAGAAGTCAAAGCAACGTGGTGAGCGACGAGCGTCTTGATGGTCGTTTGAATTTCAATACCGCTAACGTCCAGCTTGTTTGCTGCCACCACCGCCTGATTAGGGTTAGGGCAAACGTCCGGCTGCTTTCCAGGAAAGAACTCTGTGTCCACGGTGAGTCCGTGTTCCAGGTTGTCGATGCCCAACTCCGCAGCCTCGCGAAACCCGATGGAACAAAGATGCCCGGTGACTTTGATGCCATGCTTGTGCGCGGCGTCAATCACCGCCGCAAGCTCCGCCCGCGTGATGAAGTTGTAGACCTTGTACGACCCAGCGCCTTCCGCTGCCCAGTAGTCGACGGTGCGGCGAGCGTCGTCGGGTCCTGTCAGCGCGTGTATCTGGACCAGCGGCAGTCCCTCGCCTTCGAGATATGGCCCGGTAGCGTTGATCTTGGGTCCGGGAATTTTTCCCGCAGCTATGTTCTTCTTCAACTCCAGGTCGGCATAAGGCTCCATGCTTCCGGTCGTGCGGATGGTCGTGACCCCAGCCGCCAGATACAGCCGCGGAAAACTAAACGGCATGTCATGGTAAAGCCCGCCGCCCGCCGGATAAAAAAGATGATCATGCATCCCAACCAATCCCGGTAGGACGGAGTAGCCGGTAAAGTCCATGCGATTCGCGCCATCAGGCACGTGGACGGATCTGGCGGCGCCCATGGCCACGATCTTGCCGCCGGAAATAATAATGGTCTGGTCCGCCCGGGCCGGAGCGCCCGTGCCATCAATCACGCGAACATGCTCCAGGGCAACAACCGGCGAGTCAACGCGGATAAAGTCCTTCACCGCCGCGGACCGCGACTGGGCCGAAGCCATCGTCAAACAGGAAAACATCATCACTGAAACCAAAAATGCGCGCATGGAACCACCTTTCAAAGAATCCGCATGATAACCCAAACCCGGGGGAATCGCCGTCATCGGAAGAGCCAAAGCCGATCACCCGAATCCAAGGATGCCAGAAGACTCATCTCGTCAGCTCTAAACTCCCGTTAACAGGGAAAACATCAGGGAAAATCTCCACGCTTTGGTCCCCGCAGGCGTTCAGAACCCTGATTTCATTGGCCTTTTAAGACTTTTCGTCCCGCACGAGCCAATTCGTAACAGGGAGTGAACAGGGGACGAGCAGGGAACAAAACAGGCGGCAGTCCGCTGGAATGCTGAATGCTGTCTGCTGAGTGTTAATTTTGGTAATAATATACTTGACAAAATAGGCAATTCCAGCTAATTCGCGGCCCAGGCCTGGTCTTTAATCTGATGACGGCGACCTGTCCCGGCCGTGCCGTGGATGCCGGCGATCTCGGCGATTTCCCTCATCTTGTTCGTTATTCGTAACAAAGGGTTGAGTCCGTGGAACTGGTTTGAGAGATTAGCGATCCCCAATGCTCCGCAAAGCAAACGACGCGAATCATCGCAACCATGATTGTCCTTAATGGCTTGAGGAGTATTTGGAGGTGAGTTGCTGGATCTCCTCTTCTGGCAATTTCCACTTTCGTTACAGAAATCATCCGGTTGTTCCGATGGCTCACAAAGCGACTATGGTGGATTCAGCTTCGATCCACCCCGTTTGTCCCTTACCTAAAGACGGCCCGATCACTAACAACCAATAACTTCTTTCCGCTCCGGGCGGCGCTACACCGGTTCCGGTAGTTTCAAGTCCAACCATGTTCTGGAGGTCGTCAGTGCGATTTGCTTTAAGGTCATCCTTTGTCTGTGCTCTTTTTCTTATCTTGTTTGCAGGTAATCCCGTCGTTGCGCAAACCAACGTAAATGAAGAGCAGGGCATGAAGCCCTATGACTCCTGGCACGGCGGCGACCTCGACAGCATCAGCATGACCAATGGCAGTGCGCTGCTGCACGTTCCCTTGGTGTGTTTTCCGCAACGGGGAGGCTTGGAACTGTGCTTCACCGTGCATACCAATACCAAACAATGGCAACTGGCCACCGCGTGCCGTCCGGACACCCGCCCCAACCACGACCCAGGTGCGCAGATTTGCACGCAAAAGTGGGAGCCACTGCCACGGGGTGGCCTGCTACCTCCATTTCTTGGGCGCACGCATAACTTGCCAAACCTCGTTGTAGATGGCGCCTATGTGGCCAGCAACCAGGACATGTGGTTACAACGCGTTTGCAGTACTGAGCCTACCGATCCCAACAGTCCTGGCCAACTCCTCTATGACTGGACGCAAAATCTCGTTGCTCCCGATGGCAGCGTTCATCAACTGGCGAATGTGACCGGCGCGTTTTCAGGTCCGGCATTGCCTTTGCGCTCGCTCGATGCGACCGGTTTTTTGCAGCCCGATGCCAATACCATCATCGCGCCCAACGGCACGCACTATACCTATCCCAGCCCGGATACGTGCGGTAACTTCGCGCACCCGATGAGCGCGCAGCCGACCTCAGTCACGGATGCGAACGGGAACCAGATCACCATTGACGGTTCCACGGGCGCGTTTACAGACACCATGGGACGCGTGATTCCAGCGGCTCCGGGTACCGCCACTTCAGACCTCTCTGCCTGTCCTTCGGGCACGGCCTCCGCGAAGTTATGGACGGTCCCCGGGATTGCGAACGGTACAAGGAATTTCACCTTTTGTTATTCCAACGTCAGCATTTTCACAAGTTTCGGGGACGGCTTCGACTATCCAGCGACCAATTCGTCTCTGCTGACGGCGATCGTCCTGCCCGATTCGACCCTATGGACTTTGAGCTACGATCATTGGGGAAACGTTAGCCAACTCGGTTTCCCCACCGGCGGATCCATTTCTTACACGTATGCCATAGGGCCCCAGACATGCTCCACAACAGACACACAGAAGAGCCTGTTTGCGACTTCCCGCACGGTGGACGCAAATGACGGAAGTGGTGGCCACCAGTGGTCGTACAACTATTCTGGCTCTGGCGACGGCAGCACCTATTCCGGGACAACCATCGTCACCAGCCCGGCCCCGGACAGCAACGATACAGTCCACACCATCACCAGTCCGGTGACCGGCGCGGCCTGCAGCATTTACGATACGCAAGTTCAGCATTACCAGGGCTCACACAGCGGCGGGGCGCTTCTAAAAACGGCGACCACCCAATATTCCGGAACTGCAAATCCGCTTACACAGGACGGAACGGCTATTAGCGTCGTCGCCACTCAGGTCACGAGCACATCGTCCGATGGCCACATGAGCAAAAAAGTGAGCACGTATGATTTGGGAAACACCGTTACTGTGGCGGGTACAACCGTCCCGGTAGTCTTGGGCAGTGTGCTGGAGAGCGATCTGTATGATTTCTCGAATACCCTGGTCCGCACGACCCTGAATCATTATCTGTGGCAGGACAACGCGACCTACAAGAGCAATAATTTTCTGTCGCTGCCGGTTTCCTCCACGACTTGCACCCAGCCGTCCAATTGCGCTGATGGTACTCAGGCGAACCGGGTGGCGCAGGTGACCTACGGCTATGACCAGACCGCGGTCATACCTGCCAATATCACGACCGGGTTTGTGGCTCCGCCAGCCAGCGGCAACATTCGTGGGAATCAAACGACGATGAGCCACTGGCTGAATACGGCCAATTCCTTCCTCTCCAGCACCGCCGCATATCTTGATACGGGCATGAAGGCCAGCGGCGCCGACCCCCAGGGGAACACCACGACCTATACGTATTCGTCCGCGTTTGACGGCGCGTACATGACGCAAACCAACATGCCGGACACGCTGATGCCGGACTCCGGCGCATCGGTGGTACACCACGTTGTCAGCGGGAGTTACGATTTCAACACGGGCGTCTTGATGGGCTTTACAGACGAAAACGGCCACGCCTACAGCTATCAATATGATCTATTGATGCTTCGGCTCACGCAGGGCATTCATCCAGATGGCGGTAAAACGCTCTTCAGTTATCCCAGTCCGACGCAGGTTGAGCGGCAACGCCTGATCACGGGCACGTCCTATGACGATTACAAAGTCAATTTTGACGGCCTGGGACGCCCCATTCAGAGCCAGCAGTCAGTGCCCGGCAACACCGTTTTGGCCGATACCACATACGATGCCGTGGGCCGCGTTTCGACTGTCTCCAATCCGTACTACCAGGGCAGCAGTCACGACAGCGACCCGACCTACGGTTTTACGACAATGCAGTATGACGCGTTGAACAGGACTACCAAGACCATCAAGCAGGACTATAGCTTCAGCACGACCACATACGAAACCGCGCCTAGTAGTGGGTCGGGCACGTCCGTGATCTGCACAACGGCAACCGACGAAGCGGGCAAGCAGCGCCAGGTCTGCGCCGATGCTCTCGGCCGGATGATGGAAGTGTTTGAGCCGGGCGATGGTTCAGGCGGCGCGGCAGCCGGCGGGGCGCTGACCATTACCGGGACTTTACAAAGCATTACCACCGGCGGAACGAGCGCTACTGTATCTACCGGCAGCGTGACAGTGAACCTGTCCACCGGAAGCGACCGGTCTGTCCAGATCACCGTCGCGGCGACCCCCGGGAGCGGCAGTGTCACCATTGCAGGTGAAGAGGATCTAATGACTTGTGGGCGCTGGTGCGATGACATCGGGGACACGGGGACCGTGTACTTCACGGTGAATGGCCATCAATATAGCGCAACTTATGGGTTATATGACGACTCTTCTACTGTCGCCGTCAACCTGGCCAACAATATCAATGCAGACTCAAACGCCCCGGTGACGGCCAGTGTCACCGATTCCACGGTCAACCTCACCGCTAAGACGACCGGCCCATCTACAAACTACACGTTGTCCAGTTATTCAGAAACCAACGACGTGGCCGACTTTGGCGGGCCGTCTTTTACTCCGTCCAATTCCGGCGCTACTCTTACGGGCGGAGCGAACGCCACCAACACCACGGTTTATGACTCCGGCACAGTGACCATCACGGTCAACGGGCATAATGATCAGGTTTCTTTTGGCCAGAACGATGCGGCCAGCGCCATTGCGTCGCGTCTGGTTACCGCCATCAATGGCGACAGTTCAGCATTTGTGACGGCCAGCGCTTCCGGCAACGTGCTGAATCTGTCTTCGAAGACCACGGGGACTACGGCGAATGTTTCGCTTGCTTCGTCCTACACCTATGACACAGCGCATTGGAGCAGCGCTTTGTTCACCACAAGCAATTCGGGCAGCGCGCTGACCGGCGGCACAAACGGCACCAGCCCAACAACGACCTACGATGCCGGAACGGTGTCGGTAACGGTGGCCGGATTCGCCGCCCAGGTATCGTATGGGCACAGCGGCAACAGTACGGCAGCGCAGGTGGCCTCAGCGTTGACGACGGCCTTGAACGTAAGTAACTCGCCGGTCATAGCCAGCGCCTCCGGCGCCACCATCTCCATGACGTATAAAGCGAAGACAGCAGACGGCAATGTTGCCGTGGCTGTCAGTTCCAGCACCAGCCAGGGCGCCAGCTTCTCCAGTCCGTCATTCGGCAGTTCGGGAACCACGCTGGCGGGCGGGGCTGATCCTAACTCCGGTTCCTTGAGCACTCCGTACGTCACCCTGTATCAGTACGACACGCTGGGCAACATGCTCTGCGTGGAGCAGCACGGTGACGCTTCCGCAGGCACAGGCTGTTCGGCCAATATCAGCGCTGACCCCACCAGCCCCTGGCGCGTCCGGCGCTTCAGCTACGACTCACTGTCGCGTCTCACCAGTTCTTCCAATCCCGAAGCCAATACGGCTATCTCAAACGGCTCATTAGTGCGCCTAACCACGGTCTACGCCTACGATGCCGACAGCAATCTGGTACAGAAGGTGGCGCCTGCGCCGAATCAGACCGGTACGGCAACTGTGACTACCACCTACACGTATGACGCGCTCAACCGTCCGCTGGATCGCAGTTATTCCGACACCACGCCAACGGCCAGCTTCCGCTATGACTATTCGAGTTTCCTGGGCCATTCGTTATCTTCTCCGGTCGGTCGTGGCGTAGCGGCCCTCACAGCCAATGGCACGATCTCTTCTTTTGTCAGCTACGACCCCATGGGCCGCGTGGCCAGCACCGTGCAATGCAACCCCGGCGCAGCCGGCTGCAAGACCTCCGGAGCGTCTTACGACCAGTTGGGCGATCCGACCAGCGTAGCGTATCCGGCCAACAGCTTTAGCGTGACCTATGGGTATGACAACATCGCTGCGCTGCTGATCAGTGCCACAGATTCGAACGGCGTGACGTATGCCAACAGTCCAACGTATCTGGCCAGCGGCGCGATGCAGGAATTTGTCAGTCCCAATTTTAACGGCTTCAAGTATCACGTGGATTACAATAAACGGCTCCAGCCTACGGAGATATGGGCGGGCAGCGCCCAAGGCGCAGGGGCGCTGTTTGACAAGCAATACTCATACAACGCTCCCAACACCGCGCAGATGAATAACGGCAATGTCTACACGGTGACCAATGTGAAGGACGACTTGCGCACGCAGTCTTTCACCTACGACGCGTTGAACCGTCTGCTCACCGCCGGGGACAAAACGCACTGGTCTAACTATTACACTTACGATCCCTGGGGCAACCTGTACCAAAAAGTTCCGGGAGCTCCGGCGGGCGAGAACATGTTCAAATCGGCCGATTCGAACAATCGCCTCAGCGGACTGTCGTATGACTCAGCGGGAAATGTGATCGTCGACGACCAGGGCAACACTCTGGTCTACGACGCCGAGAACCGGATCATCTCAACTACCAACAACACAAGTGGCACCACGACCTACACGTACGGCGCCGGGGGGCAACGCATCACGAAATCGACCGGCGCGACCGTGGCAAATTACTGGTTTGGTCCGTCGGGCGATACTCTGGCCGAAACGGACTCCAGTGGCAACTTCACCAATTACGTTTTCTTCGGTGGCCAGCGGCTGGCGCGGAATGTTAGTGGAGACATCAAGTACTACATCACCGACCACCTGCATTCGACTGCCATTTTTGCCGACAAGAGCGGTACAGTCCTCGACGACAATGACTTCTATCCCTGGGGTGGTGTTGTTCCGGGCGTCGGCACGACCAGCAGCAATAACCATTACAAGTTCACGGGCAAAGAGCGGGACACTGAATCGCAACTGGATTATTTCGGGGCCAGATATTATGCGAATGCAACTGGTCGATTCCTGAGCCCGGACTGGGCGGCCAAGCCGACATCCGTCCCCTATGCCGAGTTCGGTGACCCGCAAAGCCTGAATTTGTACTCGTACGTGCGCAACAGTCCGATTGTCAGAGTGGATCCGGATGGGCATAACGACGTTGCCGGGTGGGACGGCGCGTATGCTAATAAGGGCGGCGGCTTTGGCCCCACAGACACCACCGATGAAGGGGAAAGCCAAAGAGAACCGGACGAAGGGCAACAGACGCAAATACAGCAGCCGCAACCGGCTCAAGTAACACCGGTTCAACAACCAGCGGCGCAGCAACCGTCAGCTCAGCCATCCGGGCCGGGTCCGACGCAACCCACGCAGCCAGCACATGGCCATTGGGAGTACAGCCAAACCACGGGTCAAATGGTACATGTGCTAGCGGACGGAACTCGAGTTTCCGCCGGAACCGGATACTCTGGCCGAGGTGCAGGGCAGAACAATCCCGGAGCGCAGTACCAATCAAACACTGGGCCGATTCCCCAAGGTGATTGGCGCATAGGTCCCCAACAAGACAACGTTACTAGAGGACCGCACCCACACACACTTGCTGCTTCCATGAGACTAGAGTCATTGCCTGGAACTGTCACGCGTACCCGTGCGGGGTTCCTAATCCACGGGGACAATGCTCGAGGAAACAATAGTGCTTCGACTGGATGTGTCGTCTTGGATCGGACGGTGAGGGATCAGATAGGTCGCAGTGGAGATAATGTTCTGAGGGTGGTGCCATGAAATTATTAATGTTGGTCTGCTTGTCGTTGGTTCTTTGCGCTCAGCCCTATGCATCTGAGCGTCACGCATCGAAAATAGCCCCAAACGGCGAAACCACGGTTTCTGCAGCGTTTGGAAAAACAAAACTTGTAGCTGTTTTTCATACATCTACAGTTGAAATAAGTACAGACGATAAGACCCCACGATTCGCACAGTGCACGTACAGTAGAGTGCCCTGTAGTCTCACTGGGCAGATTAAGATCTTTGTCGACGGCACTGACATACTTGTTCCCGGAGCGGCATATGCTGACCTTGGGGATATATCAACGGCAGAGTTTTCGACAAAAGAAGGCTTCTTTGTCCTAACGATCACTGGTGGTGATGCATCTGAATCGTATTTAGCACGCCTTGTGTTTAACAAGAACCGGCTGCTGGAGCGTCGACTGTACAGCGGGGAAGATCCAGATCACGTCTTAGAGGTCAGCCACTTTTACAAGACACCTGCGTTAAATTGAGAAAAGGGGACGAGAAAAAGGGGACAGCTGAGGAGCCTGTCGGGAAACCCGGGAACAGGAACGTGTTAAAAAATTGATTTATGCGAGCTTAGTTGATCTGCCGTAGTGCGGGCATGTTGTTGTTTGAGGTGGAAAACGCGTTTACGTGCTGTGTGGCCTTCGATTGACCGTTCCTCAGAGTTCCTGGACTTTGCTGGATCATGCTAGGACTGGCTGCGTTCCAGTGTGATGGCGCTTCCTGCGTATGCTGAACCACCGGATCACGTTGTAGCTGAGACAGGCCCAAGTGGCTTCCATCGAGGCTTTCAGTCGTCCGCGGCATCGAAACTGCCGTAAGCCGCATCGTTGTTTGATCCATGCGTGCGGAAACTCGGCGACGCGCGAGCGCTGCGCATAAATCTCCCGCGCTTCCTGGGTCGCCATCTTGGCTTTGAATGCGGTTGTCGTAGCGGGTTCTTCGAGCCGGGTGATGGAGCGCACCCATTGGTCGCGCGTTTTTTTCGGAGCGCACTGGTTGCGCAGCGCACAAGTCACGCAGGCCGTTTTGGGGGCGCGATACACATGCGTCCTCACACCGTTTCCCCGATTCAGAAGAGCGCGATGACGAATGATTTGCCCGGCAGGACAGGTGAAGCAATCCTGCTTGGCGTCATAGGGAAACGCATTGCCTTGGGGATACTGCTGGCGCCGGGTTGTTCATGGCGTGAAATGATAGGAAAAGCGCAGCCTGAGAGTCTTAATTGCGTGAAAAGCCGGCCATTCGGCCTTTAGGGAGTGTCTTTTTTCAGGCTTTCCCAATTTGACTTGTGCGGCTGTCCGTCGTATGTTCAGAATTCCTGAATAGAGAGGTCTCCATGCGCCGGCTTTCGTTTCTGATGTCTGCATTTCTTTTGTTTACCGCCGCGGTGTCTGCCCAGGCCGTGGACGAGCTTATCGCCAAGACCGCTGCTGCCCGGGGTGGGCTGGCAAAATTAAGAGCTGTTCAAAGCGTCCGACTGACGGGCAACTTTGAATCTGGCGGTATGCAGGCTGGATTTGTGGAAGTCGCCAAGCGTCCTAACCAGTTACGGCGGGATATTACCATCCAGGGGATGACTCTGATCCAGGCCTACGATGGTCATAGCGGATGGCAGATTGTCCCGTTCACTGGGAAGACCGACCCCGAGGTGATGACCGGCGATGATCTGAAAAGCATCCAGGAAGAAGCGGACACCGATGGACCGCTGCTCGATTACAAACTAAAGGGCAACAAGATCGAGCTTGTAGGTAAGGAAAAAGTTGCAGGCAGAGACGCTTACAACCTGAAGGTCACGTTAAGCAATGGGACCGTGCGCAACATTTTTCTGGACGCTGAGACCTTTCTCACGACGAAGACCAGCGGCAAGGCCACGCGGGGAGGCATGGAACTTTCGATTGAGTCTTCTCTGAGCGACTACCGGGAAGCGAACGGGATCATGGTGCCATTTACCGTTCAGGTCCAGGTGCAGGGCGGAGACGGGCAATCGCAGAAGATTACCTTCGAAAAAGTGGAATTCAACGTTCCTGTGGACGATGCCGTGTTCATCATGCCGGCTGCCAAGCCCGCGCCAACTCCGAAGCCCTAGCCGTACGCCGGCGCTGGCAACCCGCGTGCTCCCGGATGTGGGCGCACGCAGGTGTTAGAATGAAGGTTCTAGCCCACTCCTCATGGACCGCGCACACATCCGAAATTTTGCCATCATTGCTCACATTGATCATGGCAAATCCACGCTCTCCGACCGTCTGCTGGAGCTGACGGGATCGCTTGCTCTGCGTGAGATGCAGGAGCAGGTTCTGGACGCCATGGACCTGGAGCGGGAGCGCGGCATCACCATCAAGGCCCATGCTGTGCGCATGAAATACATTGCGCAGGACGGCGAGGAATACCAGCTCAATCTGATTGATACTCCGGGGCACGTGGACTTTTCTTATGAAGTCTCGCGGTCGCTGGCTTCGTGCGAAGGCGCGCTGCTTATCGTGGACGCGTCTCAGGGTGTTGAAGCACAGACGCTGGCGAACGCTTATCTGGCCATCAACCACGGGCTGGAGATCATTCCGGTCATCAACAAAATCGATTTGCCCAGCGCGGAAGTCCCGCGCGTTAAAGAAATGATCGAGCAGACGATCGGTCTGGACACGACTGACGCGCTGCTGGTCAGCGCCAAGACCGGGCTGGGCGTTCCGGAACTTCTGGAAGCGATTGTGAAACGACTGCCGCCGCCGAAGGGAAGTCCTGATGAGCCGCTGCAGGCCCTGATTTTCGATTCATGGTTTGATTCCTATCGCGGCGTTGTGGTCCTCACCCGGCTTTTTCAGGGCACACTGCGCAAGGGAATGAAAGTCCGCTTATGGTGGAACGGCAAAACACTTGAGGTTGAGGCGTTAGGAGTGCTGACTCCCAAACCAGTGGAAGTGGAAGAGCTGGTTGCGGGCGAGGTCGGCTTCATGGTCGCCAACAACAAGAACGTGGCCGACACGAAGATCGGTGACACTATTACCGACGACTCACGTCCTGCCAGTGGGCCGCTGCCGGGTTTTGAAGACATCAAGCCCATGGTCTTTGCCGGGCTCTACACCGTGGACGCGCATGAGCATACTGCGTTGCGCGAAGCTCTGGAAAAATTGCGGCTCAATGATTCCTCTTTTTTCTTTGAGCCGGAGAGTTCTGTTGCGCTCGGTTTTGGTTTCCGCTGCGGCTTTCTTGGTCTCTTGCACATGGAGATCATTCAGGAACGGTTGGAACGCGAGTTCGGACTGGAACTCATCACAACCGCTCCGGGCGTGCGCTATCGCATTACCAAGACCGATGGGACTGTGGCGGAAGTGGACAACCCTTCGCGCTGGCCGTCACAGACTGAAATCGCGAAGATCGAAGAGCCGGTGATCCTGGCCACCATTCTTACGAACGAAGAATACGTTGGCGGCATCTTCAAGCTGGTGGAAGAGAAACGCGGCCGCCAGAAAAATTTTGAATACGCCGGCGCCGGACGCGTGATCATCAAGTATGAGTTGCCGCTCAACGAGATTGTGCTGGATTTTTACGACCGCTTGAAATCCATTTCACGTGGCTACGCTTCGCTTGATTATCACCTGGCAGGGAACTGGGATTCGCCGATGGTCAAGCTGGATATTCTGGTGGCCGGCGAACCGGTGGACGCGCTCTCGATCATTGTGCATCGCGACTTCGCGTACGATCGCGGACGCGCGCTGGTCTCGAAGATGCGGGAACTGATCCCGCGGCAGATGTTTGAAGTTGCCATCCAGGCTTCGATTGGCGCGAAAGTCATTGCCCGCGAAACCGTGGCAGCCATCCGCAAGAACGTGCTGGCCAAGTGCTACGGCGGCGACATCTCACGCAAACGCAAACTTCTGGAGAAGCAAAAAGAAGGCAAGAAGCGGATGAAACGCATCGGCAAAGTCGATATTCCTCAAGAAGCTTTCCTCGCCGTTCTCAAAGTGGGCGAAGGCGGCTAGCTCCCCATTCGCTGCATTGCACTAGGAATTAACCAGTTATTAATGTGCAAATCCCCCTCGAGCGAATTTAACTCTTCATACACCCCGGAAGACCCGTGTTGCCCAAGTCCGGGTTCAGCGTAAGCTGCTGGTATTTAAAGACTTATATGGTGCATCCGCACCTGGGCAAAGTTCGCTAAGTGACTGAAAACGCTTTGCCAATCTTTCACCCAGGCACGAATTGCACAGAGTTTTCCACACTTTTCAGGAAAACTCTGTGCGGTCGTGTCGTCAATTGCTTCTCTTGAAGTTCACGGTGATGAAGGTATCCACTTCGACCGTTTCTCCGTTGAGTACATACGGGCGGTATTTCCATTGCTGTACCGCTTCCATCGCGGCTTGAATCAAGAACGGATGCCCGCTGATTACCGTCAGGCTTTGAATGCTGCCGTCGCGGCCGATGATGGCGTGCAGTTTGACTTCGCCTTGCACACCCGTACGGCCGGCCATCGGCGGATACTCGGGGACCACGCGGTTGATCAGCATGCCCGGATCGATACGGGACATCCTCACCGGCCCGCTCGGACGCGGCGGCTTAACGGGCTGACCGCCGATGAACAAACTCGGCGTCGCCGATACACCTGCGATGCAGCGCGCTTCAAAGCAGGGCACAGGAGCATCGCCCACCGGGCTGTCGCCTGTGGGTCTGGTTCTCCAGGAGAGGCTCGACGATCGGCCCGTCATAGTCGCGATCTCGCGCGTCGGGACTGCCGGTCCTGCCGCTGCGGGCCCTGTTGCCGGCTTGTTCGGTTTCTCGGCTACAGGCTTTTCATAACTAATCGGCACAGGCATGAGTGGGCTGGTGAGCGGAATGACTCCGGCCGAGAGCAGTGGCACAGCGACGAGCGCGATGGCTATCAGGACCTGAAAAGTGAAAGCAGTGGCCATGGGCCATCTGCGGCGTCGAGCAGAAGTGGGTGACGACTCCAGCAAGGTTTCGTGAAACATGTGTTCCTCCGGTACTTACACAATTGGACACCGCAGGAGGCACAGCGAGTTCCTAAAACGGGAAAAATAAAATGGCCGCCAGGTTCGGCGGCCATGTGAAATTGCAGGAACAATTACGGTTTCTTTGGTGTCGTGGGAGCGGGCCGCGGCGGCGTGGCGCCCGCCGGTTTGGTGGCCGGCGCGGCAATGTTGGACTGCCCGTTGTAAGCATCCACCAGCTGTCTGGTAATGACCGCGTTGGTATCGGCCCACAGCACCGGATTCTGCGGGCTGGAAACGTCGAGCACCATGGCGTAGCCGTTGTCCAGCGCATACTTCTTCATTACTTCAAGCAGCTTAACGCCAATGCGGTTCACGATGTCCTGTTCGGCCTGCTGGTATTCAGCCTGAGCATCATCGACGCTGCGCTGCAGACTTTTCTGCTTGGTTTCAAGGATCCTGATACGGTTCGCGCGCTCTTCGTCGCTCAGCTTATCGCCGGTTTTCTGCAGATCAGCCGTCAACTTGTCGACTTCGGCTTTCAGGCTTTCCAGTTCGACCCGCTTGGGGGTGAACTTCTGCTCCAGGTCGGCGAAGTCTTTTTTCCCTTCGTTGGTGTTGCCGATTACGCTTTGAATGTCGGCAACAGCGATCTTGGTCGGTACCGGCGCCTGGGCCGGGGCGGAGTTGGCGAACAGAGCGCTTAGCCCCAGGCTGAGGACGATGATCGACAGTGTTTGCTTACCTGGCATTGAACTCCTCGCTCCTTGCAATTTCTCCAGACCGCAGCCTCGGGCTTTGGGCCAGAGATAATCCTAGTCTGCTTACGGCCTCTTGGCAGGCGTGGTTCCACCGGCTGGCCGCGTTGTTGTGCCTGTTGAGGTCTTGGTCGCGGCTACCGGGACTTCGGCGTTGTAAGCAGCCACCAATTCCTGGGTGATCACCGTACCGGGATTTGCCCAGAGTACAGGACTCTGCGGAGTAGAGACGTCGAGAATCGCAGAGTAGCCGCGCTCGTTCGCGAATTTCTCCAATACCTTGGCCATTTTCTGATAAATGCGCGTCGCGATGTCCTGCTCGGCCTGCTGGTACTCGACCTTGGCATCGTCGAAGTTGCGCTGAAACACTTTTTTCTTGGCTTCAATGGTTCGGGCGCGGCTGGCGCGCTCTTCTTCAGTGAGCTTAGGAGCCTGGGTTTCGAGTTGCTTCGCCAGGCTGTCGATTTCCTCACTCTGAGTCCGGAGTTCATTTTGCTTGGGAGTAAAGCGCTGTTTCAGTGCTTCGAGGTCTCTTTGGCCCTCGTTGCTGGTGGCGATGGCTTCCTGGATGTTGATGATGCCGACCTTGGCCGGCCCCGCCGGCGGCCGGCTGGCGCCGGTGGTTTGAGCAAGAGCGCTGGCGGAAATCAGAGCGCAGCAGCCGATGCCGAGCGCCAAAACACGTATTGTTGAGCTATGGAACATTGGGATACTACACTCCTTGAAAGTTATGGCCTCTTCGGCGGCGGTGCTGTGCCGGTCGGACGGGCTGGCGTCGGCGTCGCGGGCTTCACTGGCGCCGCAACACCGGACGTTGCGTTGTAAGCGTCAACCAGGTCCTTGGTGATGTTGGTGGTCTGACTTGCCCAGAGTACCGGGCTTTGCGGATTCGATACGTCCAGGACCACGGTAAAGCCGTTCTCCTTGGCGTATTTGTCCAGCACTTCCATCATCTTTTTGCCCAGGCGGTTGACGACTTCCTGTTCGGCCTGGGTGACTTCAGCCTGAAAGTCCTCGCCATTGCGCTGCAGGACCTTCTGTTTATCGGTAATTGCTTTGACGCGCGTAGCGCGCTCTTCGTCACTCAGCTTGTCCGTCTTGGCTTGCAGATCGGTCTGGAGGGTCACGATTTCATCGTTCTGGCCCTTCAGAACATTCTGTCTGGCGCCAAAGCGGTTCTGCAGGGCATCAGATTCTTTTTTGCCTTCATTGGTATTGGTGATCGCGTCCTGGATGCTCACAATGCCGATCTTGGCGCCGGCCTGCGCGAGCGCGGCGGCGGGAAACAGCATGCTCACGCCAAAAACCAGGGCCAAAATACGGGTCTTGGAAATGCGCTTACCGGACATGGATATACCAGACATGAAAGTAGCTAACATGAGAATTTTGAGCTCCTTAAAGCAGTTTCGGACAGGCTATTCGTCGCGACAGGTTTTTGGGGCAACCGCTCAATCGGCGCGGAAAATCTGCAGAGAGGACGAATAAAACCATTATAAGTCGTGGACTTCGCCACCGTCAAACGTGCTCCTTTTCCTAGAAAGTCGTGCTGATGGTAAAGCGGAAGGTCTTGCGCGGCTCCTTCAGCCGGAAGTCCGGGGCAAAAGTGGCCAGCGTGCTCAAGTACGTAAAGTCACCAGCCGCGCCCACCGGGAACATGCTGCGCGTGATCAGGCCCTGGCTCTTGATCGTGGTATCCAGGATCATCGGATTAAACGCATAGTAAATACGGAACGGCTGCTGCACGATGGGCAGCAGCACCTGCAACTCAAGACCGGTGGACATGCGGGGCACATAATTGGTGCCTCCCACGGGCTGCAAGTTACCGGAAATCTTAAGCGGCGTACCACCCACACATTGGAAGTTGACAAACTGGGGGCAGCCAAAAGACGTGCTGTTGATCAGGTTTAACGAGTCCGTGCTGACCTTCAACTGGGACGAGCGCGTGGCCATGTCCATTCCCGCATCGACAAACGGCGCCAGGGTCACCGGACCAAACACGTGGATGCGGTATTCAAAGTTGCCAATGAAACTGGCATCGCCGCCGGGCAGCGTAATGTTGGTGATCGGTACAGGGATCTGGATGCCGCAAGGCGGCAACTGGCCAACGGTGGTGCAGCCGCGGCGCGGATTCGCGGGATCAACCGGGACCACCGAGCCATCGGGATTGGTCAGCGTGACATTCCGGGCCGAGGTCACAAACACGTAAGGCGAGATGGTGCGGACATCGAATCCGCGCAAGTCCGACTCTCCACCCATGTAGAAGCGCTGAAAGGGAGGGGCCACGGTGCCGCCGAAGCCGCTGATGTAACTGCCCTGCAGGCGCATGGCGAAAACGTTGCCATGGATTTGACTGAACCGCGTGAACAGGACCACCGGGCGATAGAACTTGACGTTACCGCCCAGGCCGGCGACTTCGGTCGAGATATAGATGCTCTTTCCGCCGGTCGGTCCGATCTGCCGGTTTACGTTGCTGAAGCTGAAGGCCGGCGTAACCGAACTGGTGATGATGCCCTTCAGCGCGTCCGGTCCGGAGATGTTGCGGAAAGCCACGTCCTGGAAAAGGTTGCGCGAAGCATCGGTGAACGTGTTGATGCTGGTCCGGTCATAGTTGTACGAGATCGAAATGCGCTTAAACGAGTGTCCCAACAGATAACTGGAAGTCGCGGTAAAGCCGGTGCTCGACTGGTTGTAGTTCAGCAACTGGTTCAGGACGGTCTGGGACAGATTGAGCTGCTGGCCGGACAGGAGTGCCGCCTGCTGGGCCTGGTTGAAATCATAGCGGCGCGTGTAAGCATTGAATCCCAGTTGAATCGGACGGTCGAACAGATACGGCTCGGTAAAGCCGAACACCAGGTCCCGTTGCAGGTTGCCGATGTTGGCCTGTACGGTAAGGGTCTCGCCCAGACCGAGGAAGTTGTTGGTCTGATAATTCAGACCAATAAAAGATCCAGACAAGCCGCTCACGCCGCCCGTGACGCCAATGCTGTTCTTGCCCTTCTCGCTGACTTTCAAGTTCAGGTCCACGGTGCCGTTGGCTTCGTCGAGCTTGCGGTCGGTATCGTCCTCCGGCTTGAGCGTGTTGAAATAATTGAGCTGGTTGAGCCGCAAAATGCTCAACTCCCAATAGCGATAGTTGTAGACCTGGCCTTCCTGGAGCAGTAACTCGCGGCGCACCACTTTGTCGCGCGTGGTGGTGTTGCCCTGGATCTCAATGCGGCGTACAAAGAATGGCTTGCCTTCCTCAATATCAATGTTGAGGGTCAGCAGTTTCTTCTCGTCGTCAATCACCGTTTCAGGAACTGAGGTGTATTTGATGTAGCCATACTCCTCATACGCTTTGCGCAGGTTCTCCAGACCTTTCTGGACCAGGTGCGTATCGAAGATATCGCCGTCCTTGATGGGGAACAGGCCGCGCAGGAGCTGAGTATTAATGATGGCTTTGTTGTTCTTGAAAACGATTGCCTTCAGCTTGTATCTCGCGCCCTCTTCAACCGACATGGTGATGTCCATGACCTTCCCGTTGCCCTTTTGCAGGAAAGGAACATGGAAGCCGGCTTTGTCCCGGAGCTGGGTCTTGGGGTCTTCGACCGCGGCTTTGTAATAGCCCTTGGTCTGGAAATCGACCTGGACACGCTGCGTGTCCTCTTCGAGCTTGGAAGAATCAAACGTACGCGCGAACAGGTTTTCCAGGAAAATCGAATTGGGGATGCCGATGGGCTTCAGGTTCTTCATGGCCCGCCGCAGTTCGCGGCTGGAGACGTGCGCGTTGCCCTTAAAGCGTATGTTGCCGACCTTGATCTTGGGGCCTTCCTTGATTTCAAACGTCAGCGCCACCGATGACGGCGGGATCTGCTGCAACTTGACCTCGACCGTGGCAAACTGCCGGCCATGTTCAGCCAGCAACTGCTCCAGTACCACTTTGGCATGGATCACTTTGGTGGGATCGTAAGCGCTTTCCAGCGTAAGGCCGACTTTGGTCTTTTTGAAACGGTCCAGCACGTCACTCTGGGAAACCGAATTCAGGCCGTGATAATCAATGGTGCGGATGGTGGGCTTTTCGCGCAGATAGAAGTGGATGAACCAGCCTTTGGGCGACGCTTCGCGCTCGACGCGCACGTCCTCAAAATATCCGGTATTCCATAGGGCATGGAGGTCGCGTTCCAACGCGGCCTCGTCGTAAACATCACCCACGCGAGTGAAAATCTTGTTCTTCAGGGTTTCCGCGGGAATACGCCGGTTGCCGTGATAGTCAATATTTTCAATGACCTGGCCGCTCTGGGCAGCCGCGTACGTGCCCGGAGTCACCAATAGGAAAATGCTCCCGAGGACCAACGCAAGTGCGGTTCCGAGCGTCGGAGCGTACCCCCGGCTGCTTGTTTTTGACCTGAATATATGACTACCCTCAGAACAACAAGTTGGGAAAACCTTGATTATACGGGAGCTACTGCTGAACCGCCAACCACAGCGGCCCCGTATCTCGCGGTCCAACCGAAAAGCGCGAATCAACGGTGGCCCGGGCAGGCGACAAGTTTAGCATGATCGCCAGTCGGAACACACATAAAGGTCTTGGTTGCGTCGCCCGTTGCCGAAACTGCTTGCGATATTCAGCCTGGCTATGGTGCGCCGGTTATGATTTTGGACTGAAAGCGGTCCAGCCCAGCTTGCTTTGCTGAATCACTGGACCGCTGCCAGAATCGCTCTGCGCATTTAAACAAGAACGCGGTTGCGGACAAAACTTGCAGGAAATCTTCTGGAAATCATAGCGGCCAGCTAAAGTCCGATAAAGTCTTTGCCTGCTTCAGTTGCGGCCCGGTGTGTATCTCTACGTCCCGGCCGGTTCAACTTCCACCAGACAAGAATAAAAGGTCGCTCCCCGGCCAATATCGGTGAGCGTTTCTGACGTCAGAGCATTGATGCTCTTGCCGTCGGGCGAAAACCTGGCGCTGTTCAACCGCGCTGCCAAAACTCCGGGCTGTACCGCGCCGTTCACATGGGCGCGCAAGCGGACTTCGCCGCGGTCATTGAACACCCGCACCCAGTCGCCTTCGCGAATGCCGCGGCGCGCTGCGTCTGCGGTGTGGATCTCCAGCAGGTCAGGCTGTTCCATCTTCTTTACGGACTCAATATTGGTAAAGGTTGTGTTCAGAAAGTTGTCCGCTTTGCGGGACAGCAGTTCCAGCGGAAACTGCTTCGCTCTGTCCGTGTGACGCGATTCTTCCGGTGGGATGAACGAAGCGATCGGCTCCAGCCCCTGCTGCTTGAGGCTTGCACTGTAGAGTTCGGCCTTGCCGCTTGGCGTGGGAAAGCCTCCGCGAGCGAATGGCAGAAACGGTCCGTCGCCCAGTTCCAGACGGATATGGCCCTCGCGCTCCAGCCGCTCGCGGGTAATCCCGCCCAGTCGGCCATCGGGGTCGGAAGCCGCGCGCGATCCGGGCTGGCCGAGAGCTTCGTCAATCATGGCATCGTCCGACTGACGGAAGCATTCTTCGGTGAAGCCCATGCGCTGCGCCAGTTCGCGGAACAGGTCCTGGTTCGACCGGCATTCTCCCAGCGGGCTGATCGCCTGATGCGAGACTTGCAGATAATAATGTCCATACGCCGTTTGCAAGTCTTTGTGCTCAAAGAACGTGGTAGCGGGCAGCACAATGTCGGCGTAGTGGGTAGTGTCAGTAAAGAACTGGTCGTGGACCACAGTAAACAAGTCAGGACGCAGAAAGCCACGACGCACGTCAGTGTAATTCGGCGCCACCGCAGCCGGGTTCGAGTTGTAAACAAAGATGGCCTTGACCGGCGGATCATCGAGCTTAGTCAACGCCTGACCAAGTTCAGACATGTTGACCATCCGCGCCGGGCGACCAAGAGGACTGCTCAGCATCAAGTCCGGACGCTCAACCGCCTGCTTGTCCAGGGGAAACGACCCGCTGGTCGAAAGCTGCAACCCGCCGCCAACTTCCTTCCACGATCCGGTAATGCAAGGCAGCATCGTGATGGCCCGCACCGCCATCCCGCCGTTTTGCGCGCGCTGCACTCCGTAGTTCACGCGAATCACCGCCGGACGCACGGTCGCATACTCACGCGCCAGCTTCACGATGTCCGCGGCGGCAATCCCCGTCCACTGGGCAACCCGCTCCGGAGGATATGCCTGCACGCGTTCCTTCAACTGCTCAAAGCCCAGCGTGTACTTGGAAATGTAGTCCGCGTCGTGAAGATTCTCATTGATGATCACGTGCATCATGCCCAGCGCCAGCGCCACGTCGGTCCCCGGATTGATGGGCAAGTACCAATCAGCAAGGCGCGCCGTACGTGTCTTATAAGGATCAATCACGATCAGCTTGGCGCCTTTGCGCCGTGCTTCTTCAATAAACGGCCACAAGTGAACATTCGCGCCATGAATGTTCGCGCCCCAGGCAATAATGTATTTCGATTCGCTGAACTGCTCCGGCTCGGTTCCCATTTTCTTGCCGAGCACAGTCAGCAGAGCGTCACCGCCGGCAGTAGCGCAGATCGTGCGGTCCAGTTGCGAGGCGCCCAGCCGGTAGAAAAACCGGTGGGCCATCCCGGTATTGTTCAAAACACCCAGCGTGCCGCCATAGGAATAAGGAAGAACGGCCTCCGAGCCAAAGTCGGATGAAATCTTTTTGAGGCGCGTGGTGATTTCGGCAAAAGCATCGTCCCATGTGATTCGAACAAAGTCGCTGGCATCGCCGTTGCCCTGTCCTTTGGGCGCAACGCGTCGCATGGGATAAAGCAGACGGTCGGGCGCATACACCCGGTCCAGATACTTGGTGACCTTGGCGCAAAGAAACCCGCGCGTCACCGGATGCGTTGGATCACCCTGGACATTCGTGGCCTTGCCGTCTTCCACGGTGATCAGGACGCCACAGGCGTCCGGACAGTCATGAGGGCAAGCGGCATGGACAACTTTTTTCATATTCCGATTCCAACATTATAGAGGGTGTCTTGTTTTCAGATCACCCGGTCCCGCTAACCAGGAAAATGTCTGCGCCAAATTTCCTGGTAACAGGAAAAAAAACAGGGGAAATAACGCCTTTCCCGCCGCCTCCTGGTTTTTCGATTGATGGCATCACCAGCGATGACGTACCTCCCAGCGAGTCTGCCGGCATCGCATCTCCCGATTTGCTGCATTCGTAACAGGGAGCGAACAGAGAGCGAACAGGGAGGCAACAGGGAAATAACAGGGAAATAACAGGGGAAACTCCTTGAAGATCGCCGTCATGGTCGCCAGTTTCATAAATCTCACGCTTACTCTACTGCAAGAATCAGAAACTGAACAGGCAACAAAATCGATTTTTTCGAGCCATTTTGTTTCCAGGGACGGCCGTGTCTTTTGAATGAGTTACGCGGTTCAGCCAATCACCTTTCCCCGTGATCGTTGGGTCTGGACTGGCTCAAGGGACAGTGTGAGCATGCATCCTTGCGCGGAAGCCAGTTATCATTTCATCGTGAACCAGCCACAACGCCACCGCCGGCCTGCCGTTATCCCCGGAGACGGTCTGCTGCAGGGGGGCTCGGAACGCGAATTTTATTCAGGCAAGAAGCCGCTCCGGCCTATCCACCGCGCCGGATTCCTGATTTGGGGCACGGTATTCACAGGCGTCAGCATGGGAATGATTGCGCTCGTGATTTCGGCCTGGAAGGACACAAGCGTGGTGCTGCGGTGTCTATTGCTCGTGATGGCATCATTCTGGCTCCTCATCTTCTTCACTCTCGGCCGCCGTATGGTCTGGTCCGCACTGACCGCGCCCTCGGAAAGTGATGACGAAGATGGTGATGAAACGACCCTTCCGTAACTCCTTGAGCTTCAACCGCGGATCATGAGGACGGGAAGGATGATGTTCATAGACTCCAGGTTTTTTTCCTCGCCGCCTCAAGCAGTAGTATCGATAACTGCTCGATCCACCGCACCGAAAGTGAAATGAAAGCAGATTCCTCGTAAGGAGCGGGCATTCTCAAAGGCTAAGGAAAGCAGATTCCTCCCCTTCGCCAAGCTCAGGGTCGGAATGACAAGTACACGACGCCTCTTGTCATTCCGAACGGAGTGAGGAATCTGCTTTGTGCGCGAGAGAGACGTCATAAAGTCGCGCCCAGATACAAACCGGTTTCGGAACCTGGAACCCGGTTACGTTGCTTTGCTGTCTGCCGAAGGTCCGTAGATGGCGGGCACGGTCCCGCCCATGGGCCGCAAGTATGCGGAGAGCTGGCCCCGGTGGTGAATCGCGTCAAAGAGGATAAACCACAGAAACTGTCCCACCGGTTGTTCGGATACGACTTTGCCGTTGTAGTAGAACTGTGCGACCCGGTCCCACGATTCTTCTTCCATCTTCGAGACCAGGTCCGTCAACTCGTTCGACCAGCGTTCAAACAGCTCCAGCATCTCGTTCAGAGGCGGCGGTGGTTGCGTGTTCCACTCGGCCTTGTTTTGCGTCACCACGTCCAAACAGGCCCGCAGCTCGCTGGTGAGCGTCCATACCAGCTGTTCCGCCGATGGAGAGCGATCGTGCGGCTTGTACTTTATGTGGTCCGCTGGAAGCGACTGCAAGACCTTCAGAAAGACCGGGGCCTCCGCCCGTTGCCGCTGAAGATAAAACTCCCGGTTCGTCATGATGAGCACCATCCTTTTTTAGGCGATCTTGCTTTTCAATTACTTTTCGGCGCATCATTAGTATAACCCATGACGCACCTGGGTAAATATAACTTACGGAGCGGGAGACTGCAATGGCCATCGCCAAGGATTTCGGTTTCATTGGGAGGTTGTGCCTGGACCTGGCGCACACCGGAGACATGGGCTACGGGGCCCGGTTCGAACGGCTCACAACGCCCGCGGAGCTTGGTCGATGGCTGCAACTGAGTCCGCTGCGTCTTCCGCGCGTAAGAATAAGTCTCCAGGACCTGAAGAGCGCCAGGATGCTGCGTGGAGCAATCTGGAGAGTTGTGGGAGCCGTGGTGGGACGCACGAATCCTGCTGCTGGTGATATACGCCTGATGAATCGCATGGCGCGGCAGCCTGGCCTGACAAGGGAACTCGACCTTGCGGCCAGATCGATGCACTGGCATCAGCCGGCGGCCGCCAGAGCGTTGGCGACGATCGCCCAGGACGCCGTGATGTTGCTGGGAGATCCAACGCAGCGCAAACGAATTCGTCGCTGCGAAAATGCCGGGTGCAAGGTTGTGTTTTATGACGACTCGCGGCCTGGACTCAGACGATGGTGTGCTGCGAACCGCTGTGGCGACCGGATGCGTGCCAGGCTTTACCGAAAGCGGCACAAGACAAAAAGTGCGTGAGCCGCCGCAACTGGGAAAAGGGGAAGCCTGGCTGTCCCCGGTGTCATATACAATGCCGCGCATGAAGCGCCGCGTCTCCCCTGGAACCCATGTAGAAGACTGGTGTTATTTCGGAATGGTGAAAAATGTCTAAGTTCTTGTCATTCCGAACGGAGTGAGGAATCTGCTTTGCACCGCGAGTGGAAATTCTAGGTTTACATCATGTCCAGCAAGTCGCGCCGAATTTATGTCGGCATGACAAACTCGCTATTCAGCCGAGTGATGCAGCACAAAGAAGGCAAGGTTGAGAGCTTCACCAAGAGATACAAGATCAAACCGGCTGGTGTATTACGGACCGTTTCAATATGTGAACAATTGCATCGCCAGGGAAAAGGCGGGTGAAAGGATGGGCGCGAGACAAGAAGGTTGTTCTGATCGAGCGCTTCAATCCCACGTGGGGAGACCTTGCAGAGGACTGGGGTAAGCCGCTCGATCCGCCTACACCGAAAGTGAAATGAAAGCAGATTCCTCACTACGTTCGGAATGACAAGTACCAACAGGCTCTTGTCATTCTGAAAGTTGGAAGTAACATAAAGGTTTTGTCATTCCGACCCTGAGCTTGCCGAAGGGGGAGGAACGGTGCCGGATCCCTGTCGCGCTAACGGGAATATTTTGCCAGCTTAACGATGTCTTTTACTTCCAGAATTTGTTTCGGATAGCCTTCGCTAACTGCCTTAATCATCGCCAGCCCCACTTCCTGCAAAGTACAAAATCCCGCAGGGTAAAGTGCCCTGCCAAAGGGATAGAGCCAGTTAAAAAACTTGTAGTAACTTTTTACATTTTTCTGGCCCGGCGTAGCTTTCATAAAAGCGGGGCGGAACATATAGGCCTGTTTGAACAGCCGCAGCAAGGCATTTTCAGTAGCGCCTTTTACGCGCGCCCAGGCAACTCGTCCTTGTTCACTGCTGTCGGTACCCGCACCGGTTACGTAGCAAAAGGTCATCTCCGGATTCAATTTCGCCAACAGCTGCGCCACGTTCAGCGTGAGGTCGCGGGTAATATGCGCGTATTCCTCCTTGCTCATGCCGACGGACGATACACCCAGGCAAAAAAAGCAAGCGTTGAATCCAATCAATTGTTGCTCCAGGGGCGCCAGATTTAAAAAATCAACATGAACGATTTCACGCAGTTTTGGGTGCGACACTCCTCCCGGCTTTCGATTGATGACCAAAACCTGTTCTACATCGGGATGCTTCAGGCACTCGAGCAGGACACCTTCCCCGACCATGCCCGTTGCTCCGGTAATGATTGTTTTAAGTTTCATGAATTTTGTCTTTGCCGACCCACCTGGTTTGCCCAGCACTAAAGGCTCACGCAGCTACAGGATTCGCCTTAAGATAAGCCTCGATCTCGAGAATCTCATCAGGACTCAGACGGAATTCCGCCGCGCGGACAATCTGCTTGGCCTGCTCGGCAGAACGCATGCCTACAATGGCTCCGGTAATGATTGGATCGCGCAGCGTCCAGGCAATTGCGACCTCGCCCGGCGTGTGGTTGTGGCGCTCGCCTATACCGCGTAGCACCTCCACGAGTCCAAGGTTGCGACTGAGCAGCGGTTCTTTAAAGCTGGCCGTTCTTGGACGAAAGTCGTCTGGCGGAAGCTGAGCGATGCGCTCGCGAGTCATTTTGCCGGTGAGCAAGCCCGACTTCATCGGAGAGTAGACGATGACGCCGATGTGCTGCTCACGGCAGAACGGCAGAATGTCTTTTTCAATGTCGGGGGTCACGATGTTGTAGTTCGGCTGCAGCGAGGTGATGGGCGCGATGTTTGCGATGCGCTTCATCTGCGCTACGTTGAAGTTCGACATGCCAATGTACCGGACCTTGCCGTCTTTTTGCAGTTGGGCCAGCGTCTGCCAGCCTTCTTCAATCTCGCCCTCGGGATCGGGCCAGTGGATCTGATAGAGGTCGATGGCATCCACTTTCAGCCGGCGCAAGCTGGACTCCAGTTCACGCCGCACGGACTCGGCTTTCAGGCTGTGTCCGATTTCGTGCTTTTCATTCCACACCAGGCTGCACTTGGTGAAAATGTAAGGACGGTTGGCGCGTCCCGCGATGGCTTTGCCGACGACCTCTTCCGAGTGGCCCAGTCCGTAGACGGCCGCCGTATCAATCCAGTTGACGCCCGCGTCGAGCGCGGTGTGAATCGCGGCGATCGATTGACCGTCCTCTTGCTGTCCCCAGGAGAAAGCCCAGTCGCCGCCGCCCATGGCCCATGCGCCGATGCCGATGGGAGTGATCTGCAAGTCGGAGTTGCCTAGCTGTCGTGTCTGCATGATTTGTATTGGATTAATGCTGAACGCAAGAAGATGAATTTATTTTTGCTTGAAACAAGACTTTGCCGCAGATTTACGCGGATGAACGCGGATATGACAATCGAAGAGACGCGGCAGTGCCGCCTCTCTACCTCTGGCATTTTCGTATCTGCGTTGAGGACGACACGACCTAAGTTCACTGCCAGATACTCGCCCGATCGTGTTGCTCAGTGACCGCATATCTGTCACGATGAAAAGGCGTCAGTATTAAGAGGAGCGCCAAAGTCTGCCCTCGCGGGTCCTGAACATGTTCGTGGTGACGGCGCTCGGCATGGCGCGTGGCCAAATTTACAGTGATCGGCGGAATTCATGAGTCAGGTGCCAATCTGGTTTGAACGCAAGTTTGAATTTTCGTTTCCGGTGGAACTGCTTCCGAACCTGCGCGCGCGTCTGCGTGGCGCTCCGGCCAGACTTGAAGAGATGCTTCGTGGCCGTTCTCACAAGATCTTGGCCGAGAGAACGCAAGAAAAGTGGTCGGCGCAGGAACACGCGGGTCATTTGGCCGACATGGAACCGCTGTGGCTGGCGCGAGTGGAGGACTTTGCAGCGTCCGCCGACCAACTCACCGTGGCAGATCTGACAAACCAAAGGACCGACGAAGCGAACCACAACGCGCGCTCACTGGAGGAGATTCTGACCGAGTTCCGCGCGGCAAGAGAAATACTGCTGAAGCGTGTGGATGAATTGGATGCATCCTTCTTTGCGCGATCTATTCCTCACCCGCGTTTGAAGACGCCGATGCGGCTGGTAGACCATTTGTATTTTGTCGCCGAACACGACGATCATCATCTTGCGCGAATATGGGAACTGGTCGAACCGTAAATCAGGTGCTTCGTACGAACTCCCGTCGTGCTGTTCTTTCCAAAGTCGTGCAGAATCGATTGATCCATTTGCCAATCTGCGGAACGTACGGGCTGCGCGATTCTTTCGGCGTGATGGTCAACTACCGGTATATCCCCGAAGAGCTGGAAGAGAACCACGAGCGGTTTGTCCGTAGCCGGGAAATGCCCGTGACGCCTGCTCTGCTCCACGAGCGGAGAATCAGCACCGCGCTGTGGAAGGGCGAGAAAGAAATGCGGGGCGGTAAGTGATCTCCTATCTACCTCCCGCGGGGCCTTCGCCGAACCAATGCCAGCTTGGCTCGGCGCGACTGTCGTGCTGCTCGAGCCATGCGTCCACGCGCGCGTTCACGGGCACATGAAGCTCCGGCATCTTTGCGCCGGCAGCCTGCAACACTTCGAGAATAGCGATGTATACATCGGGATCGCCGCCGTGCGCCGCCGACCACAGTGTCTGACCGAGCACCGTGCCGCCGTACATATTCTTTGCCTCAAGCGGCGGGTTGTGACGCAGCAGCAGCTTGACGGTGTCCAGATGTCCGCCGATCGTGGCCCAGTGCAATCCGGTTTGACCGTCACCACAGTGCTCGGCCAGGTCCACGTTCTTGTCTTTTTCCAGCAGGAACTCAACAACGTTATTGCGGCCGTATCCACAGGCGTACCGGAACCCTTCTTGAAGTTGTTCTTTCGTGGCGTTCGGTTTCAAGCTGCCGTCTTCGTTGAAGTAACTCTTCACGACGTCGAGCCGTCCAATCGCCGCGGCCCCGGCGAGTTCGATGCGCGCACCGCGACGGACCAGGAACTCAGCAGCCTTCGGACGCCCATTGACTATGCAGCTAATCACAATCGATTGTCCATGATCGGCAATCGAAGGCTGCTCAAGCTGCGCGCCGTGGTCCAGCAGTAGTTCCAGCAGCGCTTCCTGCACGCCGGCGTGCTCGGGATGGACGCTGGTCGCCGCTAATTCAAGAGTTGTGCATCCGCCGGCGTATACGTCTGCTGGGGCATCGACCTCGGCGCCGGCGTTCAATAGCAACTTCGCGATCACGACGATATTCTTCGGCGTCTTCTGCCGGTATCCTTCTACGCCGTTTGCCGAAACGTAATGCAGCAACGTAGCGCCGTGTTCACGCGTGGAAGTCGCGCGGACGAGCTTTGGATCTTCGCGGAGCAATCGTTTGAGTGTCGTGACATCACCGATGATGATGGCATCGGCCGCCGCTTCGAATTTTGAGACCGGCGAACTCTTCCGCGCGAGCGCTTCGAGATGTTTCGAGAATTTCGGCCAGCTCTCAAAGCCCTGCGACCGCGCAATCACGAATTGCGCGTTAGCCAGAGCGCACTCTCTGCCCGCTGGGTCACCTTCCAGCAATTTGCGGCGGGCGAAGCGCGCAACGTCGTTTGTCCAGCGGCCAACGTGTACCGGAAGCTGGGGCGTGATCTCAAGACCAGCCAGTTTCACCAGTGATTCAATCCAGGCCCTGGCCCAGTCAGTGATCGCGGTTTCATCGCCGGACTTACAGGCTTTGACCAGTTCCTTGGCGAGTTTCTTGTAGCGTTCAAGGCTCGGACGCAGCGGAAGCGGAAGGGCGTCTTGCGGGTTGGGAAACATACGAATCTCCTTTCACGGCACGCCTGGAGTCCGCACGAATCAGGCTGAAAGAAGGTCCGTAACCTTCAGTTAAGTTAGTTGGGTGGGCATGGCCCTTTCCGCGGACTGGATGCGCCCCTAGCGCTCAAGTCAATCGTAGATATTGCGATTCGTTCAGTCAACGGTATTTCTGGAGACAAACCTTACCGCTGATTACGCTGATGACGCTGATTGTTCAGGCTTGTGTCTACCGCGGATTTGTGCGGATGAACGCGGATCCGAGAATCTAAACGTAATCACGCTACTCTTTCTCAAATTCAGAAATGGTCGCGAGAAAGCCGGTGGCTGCATTCAGGTTATATCCCGCCAGGTCTCTCATGAAACGTTGCAGGAACGGCGAGCGGCCCATGCGATCGCCGAATTTCTTTGACAGCCAGACCGCCAGCGGGATGATGGCCAGTCCAACCAACAGATTGGCTACCAGGTACGCGGCGCCGAATGATTTGTAGGCGTCCACTCCCCAGAATCCTTTCAGCGCGACAATCTGAAGCGGCGTCCAGGCCAGCGTTGCTACGAGAAAAATCCCCTGGATGTACCGGATACGGAGCACACGCAGGTCGGCAAGCTGCTTCTGGATGACGGCAATTGGCCGGTCATAGTTAATCTGCAGAGCGCCCGCAATCTGCCGAATCATGGCCACCAGGATGGCGATCGCGAACACGTCCAGGGCGGCAGCCGGCAGCGCAAACCGCGGCGCGGAAATCTGGTCGTAGATGAAGGAACCGAGTACGACGACGACACCAAACTGAATGATCGCCTCCAGGCTCTGGAAAAAGGCCACGCGCCGCAACGGGGACCGCACCCGATTTAAGTTGGTTGCCATTAACAATTGCCGGTTCAAACGGATGTTTGTTTCGAGTTTGCGATCATAGTCAGCCCACTTCTGTTTGAGTTCATCCAAGTCCATCACGTCTCACTCCTTTATTACGTTTTAAGTTCCTGCGAATGTTTGTTGCATGGTCCTTTTCAATCTGCTGATCTTTGTTGCCACGTTGGTTTCGCTGATTCCCAGCACTTCCGCGATTTCCTGATAACTGCTTCCATCCAGGTAAAGCAGGACGAGAGCTTTGTTCAGCGGGTCCAGTTCCGCAATGAATTCGTACAGCAACCGTATGTCCTCTGGCTGATTTTCCGTGGCGGCCGCTTCCATAAGGTGCGATTCATCCGCAACCACGTAACGTGTTCGCGTGCTCTCGCGGCGGTAGAAGGAAATTGCAACATTCAGGGCGATCCGGTACATCCACGTGGAGAACCGCACGCGATCGTCAAACGCCTCAAACGAGCGCCAGAGCTGGACGATGATCTCCTGCGCAAGGTCGTCCCTGTCGTCGCGGTTGCGGCAATAGGAATTGCAGACCTTGTAGAGGATTTTCTTGTGTTCATCCACCAGGGCTTGAAATGTGTCCTGGAGTGCTGGCATTGTCATGTGTTTCCTCGGGCCACAGCTTGTTCTGTCATGCTGTTATTCGCGCTGGCAAGGGAAAAATCACAGTTGCGGTAAAAATATTTTTGGGGCCGCCAACAAAACCTTACCGCTGAGGACGCTGATGACGCTGATCTTTCGTGCAAAAGCGATAGCTTACCGCGGATTTGCGCGGATGAACGCGAAACGTCTTGCCTTCTTATGTCTATGGTCATTACAATATGACCATAGATATAAGGAGCAAGACATGAAGAAGATGGCAGCAGGAGAGTTCAAAACGCACTGCCTTTCCGTTATGGAGAAGGTATGTGCCACCGGAGAGCCAGTGTTGATCACGAAACGAGGCCGTCCCGTGGCCANNCGACATTGAATCCCCCATCGAGCCGCCGAAAGTATGGGAGGCGCTGCGGTGATCTTGCTCGACACGCATGTTTTGGTTTGGGCGGTGGCCGAATCCAAGCTGCTTTCCAAGGCTGCGGCATCCGCAATCCGCAAGGCGCAGAAAGAAGGCGGTCTGGCAATCTCGGCCATCACTCTTTGGGAACTGGCGATGCTCCTGGCCCGCGGACGCATTCAGGCCTACGGGACCGTCGATGCCTCCATTCGCCTGCTTACCGAAGGTGTCACCGTGAAGCCGATTACCGCGGAGATTGCTTCGCTGGCGGTGCAGTTCCCGAATGAGTATCCCAAGGATCCTGCCGACCGGTTGATCGGCGCTACCGCCAGAGCGGAAGGAATCGTTCTGGTCACGCGCGATGAAGAACTGCGAGCAAGCCCGTTGTTACGGACGATCTGGTAGGACTGCGCTTCATGCTCCCGGCCTATTCACCATTCCCCGCTTTCTCCGCAGCCTGGGTCTTCAACGCCCGCAAATCGAGCTTGCCCGATCCGAGATACGGCAGCGCGTCTACGTGGAAAAACTGGTTGGGACGCGGCTTCCACAATGGCGGCAGATTGCAGTCGGCCAGCTTTGCCAGGACCGGCGCAAGTTCTTCTTCCGTCAGCGTGTGTAGCACAACGATTCGTTCGCCTTTTTTCTCGTCCGGCACAGCGGAAACGGAGAAGACCTGTTCGGTGTTCCCGGCGAGTTCGTTCAGTTCTTCTTCAATCTTGATGTGCGGCACCATTTCNNCCGCCGATTTTGCTGAAGCGGCTGAGGCGGTCGGTGATGGTGACAAAACCGTCTTCTTCCATGGTGGCAATGTCGCCGGTGGTGTACCAGCCCTCTTTGAGGACTTCCGCGGTTTTCTCCGGACGGCCGAGGTAGCCTTTCATGACGTTGGGCCCTTTCACCAGCAGCATTCCCGGCTGGTTCAGCGGCAGCGGTTCGAACGTGTCAGGATCAACAATGCGCACGCTGACCCCGGGCAGCGGATGTCCGATGGTGCCGCGCCGGGCGGCTACCTGACGGAATCCCGGCGCGCGGAAGTCGCGTCCGTTTACGGCAACGACCGGCGAGCACTCGGTGCAGCCGTAGCCTTCCAGCGGACGGATCCCAAAAATATCTTCGAAGGCCAGTGCTGTACGCTCCGGGAGTTTTTCCGCGCCGACCAGAACATATTGCAAGCTACCAAAATGTTCCGGCAGACAGCGCCGCATGTAGGCTTGCAAAACTGTTGGCGTGGCGATCAGGAAAGTGACTTTGTATTTTGCAACCAGCTCGCTGATCGAGGTGGCATCGAGCGGATTGGGATGATAGACCACGCCGATCCCGTGTACCACCGGCATCCACAGCGTGGCCATGAAGCCGAAGGAATGGAAGAAGGGAAGGATGCCCAGCACCTTGTCCCCGCCGGACAGCATGAAGACCTGCGTGACCTGGCGGATATTAGAAAGAATGTTGTAGTGCGTGAGCATCACGCCTTTGGGATCGCCGGTGCTGCCGCTCGAAAAAATGATCGTGGCCAAATCATCGGCGTTGCGCCGCGGAGCGCCGAGAGCGGATTTCATCAGGCGGAAGGGAAGCGTCCACGCAATCATCAGCGCTACGAGTTTTTCTGTGATTCGCGGTTTGGCCAGAACATCTTCGAGCATGAGCACGCGTCCGGGGATTTCGATTTTAGGAAAACGTTCGACAAACGCTTTGGACGTTACCACCGTCTGCAGATTGCATTGCTTGGCGCAGGACGCGATGACTTCATTGTTCGCGGTGTAATTCAGGTTGACGGGAACGCGTCCCAGCAGCGTGGCTGCGTAATTCACCAGCGCTCCGCCGGCGGAAGGCGGCAGCAAGATGCCTGTCATCTCTTGGTCCTTCCACAGCGGGCGCATGCGGTGTGCAACAAAAACCGACTTCACCAGCAATCCGCCGAAACGGATCTTGGGAACACGTCCATCGGCCATGGCGAAGCGCCAGAAATACCGGCGAGCTGTCCGAACAAAAGCGCGATCCAGCGTGAGCCGGGGCTTGCGGCCCGCTTCAAACGCCACGCTCTCAAGTTCCTGCACTGCGCGGCGGACTTCCACCGGAGTCGCGGTGGCCGGCAGCCACTTGCCAAAGCTGACCGTCACGGGATACGGAACGCGCCGCGGGGCTTTCCACAAGAAGCGATTACGCTCGAAACTGAAGATGCTTCCCCAAACGCCGTGCAGGTTCACCGGCACAATGGGCGCGTCCATGCCTTTGATAATGCGTTCCATGCCGCGACGGAAGGGAAGCATCTGGCCGGTGCGCGTGATCTGGCCTTCGGCAAAGATGCAGACAATCTCGCCATCGCGAATGGCGTCGCTCGCCGTGCGCAGCGACTTGATCATGTCGCGCGGTCGCAGTTCGGAAGAAATAGGGATGGCCCGCATCATTCGCGCGAACGGTTTGATGATGGGCTTGTCATAAATTCCCTGAAACATCAGGAAGCGAATCGGCCGGTCGGTGGACGCCTGAAGCAACAGCACATCCACAAACGACATGTGGTTGGAGACGAACAGTGCGCCGATTTTTTCCGGAACATTGTCACGACCCATCACCTTGATGCGGTAGATGGTGTGCGTGAGGAAGAAAAGCAGCAAACGTAGAAACCAATCCGGCAGCAGATAAAGGACGTAAATGGTCCCAGCCAGTGTGAATACCGCGCTGGCCAGGAAAACACCGCGGGCATTCAGATGGCCGAAGCGCGTCAGCAGGAAATAAACTCCCGAAGCGGCAGCACCCGCAATGAATGACAGCAGGTTGGCCGCGGCGATCACGCCACCTTTCTTGTCCGCCGCCGGGCGATGCTGGATGAGAGCGTTGACCGGCACCACGAAGAATCCGCCAAAAACCCCCAGCCCGGCAAGAAGACCCAGGGCCGCCCCAAACCCGTGCTGCATGCCGCCGATAAGCGCGGCCATGATCGTCATGCCGAACGCGCCGAGAGGAATCAGGCCGTACTCGATCTTGTTGCCGGAGAGGTAGCCGGCCAACACACTGCCCAAGCCAATGCCGAGGGCGAGCGCGGCATCGAGTATGGCGATCTGCTTCGGGCCCAACAGCAATACGCTGCTGCCGTATACCATGACCGTCTGTAAGAACAGAGATCCTAGAAACCAGAAATACGTGTTGCCGAGGACCGCCAGCCACAGTGGCCGGTCTGGACGAATCAGTTGGAGTTGCTCCCAGAGTTCGGCCACGAAATTTGTGCGGAATTTCTTTTGTGGAGCTGCCGCCGGAACTTTGGCAATTCCCAGACTGCTGAGCAGTCCGAGCACGGCCAGCACAACGAGAACGAATCCGGCGTAGGACTCGCGTCCATGGAAAGTCTGGGCAAACCAGCCGGCAGCCATGGCTCCGGAAATAATTCCCAGGAAAGTTCCCAGCTCAATGACGCCGTTGCCCCAGGAAAGGTACTTCTCCGGCAGCAACTCCGGCAACAGCCCGTACTTCGAGGGACCAAATAGCGCCGCCTGCATGGCCACGACGAACAGCACTGCGAACGGCAGCGGGAATTGTGTAAAGAGCAGTCCTGGGTTCCGCCAGAGATCGGTAACCTGAATCAGATGCTGTTGTTGCGACGCCGAGAACGCCACAATGGTCAGGGCCATCGCCGCAATTTCGATGATCTTGGTGGCAATGGTGACCTGGCGCTTGCTGAAGCGGTCGGCCAGATATCCACCTGCCATGCTGAACAGCACCAGCGGAACAAAAAACAAAAGCGTGATTAAAGACACCAGGGTGTCGCGCTTGGCATCGTTCAGGGCCATCCCCAGCACCATGAACGAAAGCAGATAACGCAGGACGTTCGCACTGAACGCTCCCTGAAACTGCGTGACGATCAGCGCCCAGAAACTGCCGCGCCAGCTTCCCTCCACGGGCTGTTGAGGAGGAAATGCCGTGCCGCGCTCGGATTGGGCCGCCGGAACGCTAGTCGAAAGCGTGGTCGTGGACGGCGTCGGGACAGAATCGGGCATGGATCGATCTCAGTGGTCTTCCAGGTGACCGGGACATTCTGGCATCAGTCCGGGCAGAAGTAAAACGCGGCTCCATTCGCACCCCCACGTGGGCCGGCTGGTGGAACCACTAAAGTAACGCTTCGCATGAGAGCAGGCGACCCAAATTTCTGGTTCTTAAGATAGAGTCATCCTAACCGGGAGAAGCGGAGCGTTATTCCTCTTCTCCACAAATCGTGCAAGCCCAGAAAGCCAATGACCATAATTTGAGAAGTGAGGTGTGCTTCCATGCGTAAAGCAGAAGTTTGCCGCTCGGCCAGTGGCCCTGCCCGAAAATCGAAGACCAGTGGATTGCGACGAAACCGGAATCGCGTGGCATGGCTCAAGCGGGCCGCCGTGATTCTTGTTGCCGGTGTGTGCTGCGCTCTGGCAGCTGACCAGCCAGTGATTGTTTTGGTGGGAGCCGGATCAAGCGTTCCTCTTCCTCTCTACCGCAAGTGGGCGGACGTGTATAACCAACGCAACAAAGCCATCCAGTTGCAATACCTGCCTCAGGGCACGAACGAAGGCATCGCTCAAGTCATCCGCGGGATCAGCGACTTCGGCGCCGGCGAGGTCCCACTCAGCCCCGAGGAGCGCCGCCAGGGAAACTTGACGGAATTGCCGGTGGTGCTGATCGGAATTGTTCCCATTTACAACTTGCCGGGAATTCCGCAGCTTCGACTGTCGGGCGAGGCGCTGGCCGAGGTGTATCTGGGTCAAGTGAAGAATTGGAATGATCCCGCGATTACCAAAATCAATCCCGGCGTGGCTCTGCCCAACCTGCCCATCAGAATCATTTATCGTCCCACAGGCAAGGGCAGCAATTACGTGTTTACGGACTTTCTCTCGAAAACCAGCGTGAGGTTCCGCGAACGGATCGGACGGAGCGCCTCACCCAAATGGCCGGTGGGCGAGTCAGCGGAACGAAGCTCGGACATGGCCGACAAAGTCAAGAAAAGTCCGGGCGCGATTGGGTACGTGGAGCTCCAGTACGCTGACGATGACCACATCACGCATGCCAGCGTATTGAACGCATCCGGAAAGTTTGTGAAAGGCACGGCGGGAAGCATTACCGCGGCTTGTGTTGCCGTGGAAGTGCCAGCTTGGGACAAACTCGCACCTTCATTGACCAACGCACCTGGAGCGGACTCTTATCCGATCGCCAGTTTTACATGGGTGTATGTGCGTCCCAACCCCAAGGACCCCCGGCGGACCGCAGCGCTGGTTAACCTGCTCAACTGGGGCTACACGGACGGACAGCGAGTGGCGATCTCGGAGGGCTACTCTGAATTGCCAAAACAGCTGGTCGCGAAGGTCACGGCGCAGGTCAATTCAATGCGATAGCCAGGCGGCGATGTATTCGTGATGTCCCGGAGCCGGATGCGGAAGTAAACTGGCCCCGGGATTTTTTTTGGCCGGTTTTCACGATGATGGCCCGCCAGTCCAGGTACGTCTGGAGTGTTCGGTTGGTTAACAAGCATGGTTACGAAAGTGATCTCGCGAGATTCGCGAAAGAACACTAGTATCCGCTTACCGCTGGTGCCCAGCGGCCAGGAGGTAGATTGTGAACACGGTAATCGAAGAACGGGAAGTCCGGCCATCCAGCCAGGCAATTCCCATGGATGCGAAACGTCGGGAATCCGCCCCCCAGGCCGCCCGGATGCAAAAAGACCCGATTCAAGCGGCGCCAAGCATGGCTCGTGTGGCCCAGTCCCCGGCGGACTGCCACCAGAGTTGCCTTGATCTTGCCGCCGAATTTATCGCACGCGGATAATTTGGTTCGCACCGTAAAAACCAAAAGCCTGGCTACCGCCAGGCTTTTGCTGCTTTTGTTTCGTTGAACAAGCTTACACGGTCATCAATTCTTTTTCCTTGGCCTTGGACATCTCTTCCATCTTCTTGATTTCGTCGTCGGTCAGCTTCTGGACTTCGTCGAGCGCGCGCTTTTCTTCGTCCTCGCTGATCTTTTTGTCCTTCATGGCCTTCTTGATGGCGTCGTTGCCGTCGCGACGAATGTTGCGTACTGCGGTGCGATGGTCTTCCAGAATTTTGTGCAGATGCTTGACCATGTCTTTTCGGCGCTCTTCGGTGAGCGCTGGCACCGGAATGCGGATGATCTTGCCGTCATTCTGGGGGTTCAGGCCGAGGTCAGCGGTGCGGATGGCCTTTTCAATGTCACCCAGGATACCGAGATCGTACGGCTGCACAGTGAGCATCTGCGCTTCCGGCGCGTGCACCTGGGAAAGCTGGTTGAGCGGCATCTCGGAGCCGTAGCAGGCCACCCGGATCATATCCAGCAGGTTGACCGAAGCGCGCCCCGTGCGCGCAGCAGCCAGGTTGGCACGGAAGTCTTCCACCGCTTTGTCCATGCGGGTCTTGAGCTGATTGTAGGTGTCTCTAAGTGCGGGCATTCCCGCGATTACCGACAGCGCCATGGCAAAAGCCTCACAGTAAAAAATTACGTGGCTTGATTATAGCTTGAGCCGCTTTGCGGGTGTGAGCCGAGCTGGGGCCCGCGGATGAAATCCCGAGCGAAGGGAGGGATCTCCGTGGGCCGTCCAACAGGTGTAAACGATTCTAGCTGGAAGGAAATCTTCAGCGTGTACCTCGGCTGCTGTAGAAGCACGATTTAGCCAGGACTGTGGGTCGGAACCGCTGTGGAGCGCTCACCATGGCTTTCGGTATTCGCCAAACCCAAGTTGGCGATTTCGTCCAGGAGTTCCCTGGTGTTGATGGGCTTGCTGACGTAGCCGTCCATGCCCGCATCCAAGCAGCGTTGCCTGTCGCCTTTGATCGCATGGGCCGTTAAGGCAATGATCGGAGTGTGGCGTTCCAGCGCCGACTCGCGGGCGCGAATGGTCGCGGTGGTTTCAAATCCATCCATTCCCGGCATCTGCACATCCATCAGCACCAGATCAAAACTCCGTGCAGCCATGCTCGTCAGGGCTTCAACTCCGCTTGTGGCCAGTGTCACAAAATGACCACTTTTCTGCAAGAGTCTGGTAGCCAGCATGTGATTAATCGCGTTATCTTCCACGAGCAGGATGTTCAACGGGCGACTGGGGGCTTTCGCCGAACCGCCGGCTGCGAGGATTGCCGATTTACACTCGTGGGCAGGCGCTGACAGAAGGGCCGATCCCAGCCCAAATCCGGCGCTGAAGTAGAACCTGCTCCCTTTCCCGACGTGGCTTTCAACTTGTAGCCGGCCGCCCATCATCTCTACCAGGGAAGCAGAAATCGTCAGTCCTAGGCCGGTGCCGCCATACTGGCGAGCCGTAGAGCCGTCGGCCTGCGAGAATGCCTTAAAGATCAAGGGCTGCTTATCTGCGGGAACTCCGATACCGGTGTCGATGACGGCAAAATAGAGGCGTGTATCGGATGCGCCTTGATTTTCACGACGTACCTGTACTGTGACTTCGCCCTTCTCTGTGAACTTGATTGCATTGTTGGTGAGATTGAGGATTACCTGACGCAGCCGCCCCGGATCACCTACCAGCGACCCTGGGACCTCTCCGTCAACGTCGCATAACAGTTCCAGCCCTTTGTTGTGCGCCGCCAACGAGACTGTCTTCAGTGCGTCTTCAAGAGTTGATCGCAGATCGAATTCCAAAAGGTCGAGCTTTAGTTGGCGTGCTTCAATCTTGGAGAAATCCAGAATATCGTTGATCACCGTCAACAGAGCCAGGCCCGACCGGCTGACGGCCTGCAAGTATTCCTGCTGCTCGGAGGTTAGGTCCGTTTCCAGGGCCAGTTCGGTCATGCCGATGATGCCATTCATGGGCGTGCGAATTTCATGGCTCATATTGGCCAGGAACTCACTTTTGGCCCGGCTGGCAGCTTCCGCCGTCTGTTCTGCTTTAAGCCGGTCTACAATTTCCGACTGTAACGCAACATTGGCGCGGGCCAGGTCCGCAGTCCGCGCCTCGACTCGGATTTCCAGTTCGTCCTGGGCCCGCCGCAACTCTTCTTCAGCCTTTTGGCGTTCCGCGACCTGCTGGGCCAGCGACTGGTTGACAAGCCCCAGGCTAGTAGCATTCTCAGCCTCGCTCCTGAAGATGGAGAACATGCTGATGAAAAGCCCGTTGAGCACAAGAGCATATCCAAGGATCTTCATTACGTGAGCCGCGATATACCCTGCATCAAACAGCTTTCTGCAAAACATGTAGTCGAAATGGCTTCCCACAGCGATGATCAGGGAGAGCACCAGCCAATGGTCAAAATCGTCCGTCTTCCAGCGGCCCTTCGCCAGATATCCAATTGTGGCTAATGCAAAGAAAAGGACCGGCGCAATGTCAAGCGGGCGGTGAACAATGAAATGGGGGAAGTAGGCCGGAGGCAGTGAGATCAGTGAAAAGCAGAGAAGGCAGATTGCAATGCAGCCTCCCACGAAAAGGTAAACTGTGTTTTCCCGGATCCTCGCCGCCGTTGGTTTTCGTGCTTCCCGTTGCCAGGCCAGCAGGATAGCGCACATCACGAAAGACAGGAAGAATCGCGAAGTGATTCCGGTCCACGGGTTGAGCGTTTCAGGCGGGGAGGGCATGGGCCAGGTGAAAAATGAAGAAGTAACGACGGCATGGAAACCGTCGATGAAGGCTGTTCCCAGGAGCCCCGCGCCCAGGATCAGGAAGGTACTGCTCTTCTTGGCGTAATAACGGACCAGGGCCATCGCGCCAGTGATCAACGCCAACAGCGTCGCCACGGCCTCAAGCAGAGTATGAAACTGGGCGTTCCCTTCCCAACGGGCCCTGTAAAGCAGGAACCCGCCGAAGACAAGGACTAGTGTGGTGAGGGCGTATATCCAACCCCGTTTTCGGCCCTGGCTTGGTCGCAAACCTTCCATCTGGGAGATATCGGCAGTTCAAGTGGCTTTCTTAACGCTTTATTACCTGGCCCTCGCCAAAATTCCGATCGGGCGCGAATTCAATAACTTGAAAGAGCATCAGCCAGAGACTCTCGGGTAAAATATGTACATACGGAAGTGTATTTACATTTTCTGGGGTACTTTGTTATTTATGTCCAAAATCAGCAGAAAGCAAAGTAAAGAAATTGCTGCGCTCGCAACAATGAATGACGCCAGTATTGATACCTCAGACATTCCTGAGGTGCGGGACTGGAGCAGTGCTGTCGTCGGGAAGTTTTACCGTCCAATAAAAAAGCCCGTAACGGTCAGGCTGGATGCCGACGTTACGGCCTGGCTCAAATCGCAAGGCCCTGGTTATCAAACCCGGCTTAACAAATTGTTGCGTGCCGCGATGGCGCAGAGCCGGACTCGACGCAAACGGGCTTGATTCGCGAATGATGCTCTTCTACTTCTGTACAAGAGTTTAGAGCGGTGTGCGTCTTGCGATTGTCTTTGACTCTGTCATCCGAAGTAGCTTAGGCGGTTCTACGTACCGTTCTGTCTGAATTCCCTCGATATTCTCCTGAGTTGCAAAGAGAACAAGATTCCGTCCCTCGCACCGTTGCGAGCTTGGATACATGATTCCATCAAGCTTTTTTCCTTGCTGATCAGTGAAACGCAATTTGATGAATTCAGTTACGACCTGAGTGGGAACATATTCAATGTGTTCTTGTCGGTCAGGTTGTACGGGTTCAATGATATCGTTGTGAAACTTTCTAATAAACGCGATCGGCACCCTTAATTGCCGACGTTGCCTATCAAAAATACATGGAACAGTCGGCAGATTTGTTAAATCTAGCACTTGCGCTTCTCTGGTCAGTTGAAATGTTCCTATCGAAATCGCGGCTTCATTTCCGGGTTTCTCCGAAAGCGCTGTTTCGTCATCCAGGGCGCCATAAAAAACGACGATTCCAGCAGCATTCATTCTGCCTGCAGTCGCTTGATCGGGGTGCGGTGGTCCCAGTTCAGTCGCGCTGGCAAAGCGAATTGCTGTTTCGTGCGGTCTGGCCCGATAGATTAGGGTCCCGGCTGCAAGAGGAGTAGTTAGGCTTAGCTGCTTTACTGCATCGGCTAGCTCTTCCAATAACTCTGCCGGATAAACATAAAAAGGTTCTTCGCCAATATCTGTAGGCTCATCGGGTCCTCTCTTGGGGCGTGAATCAAAAAATAGAAATCTAGTCTTGTATCTCACTGCATCACAAAAATCCCGCCAACCTGCTACAAGTCCTTGGGCTGGAGAAAGAACGCCCGGATCTTTTTCGCACCATTGGTGATTATGAATTGTGTTGATCAGCCAGTCTCGAACATCCTCGTCATCTGTTATGTCCGCGAGTTCCTCGTGAAATAGATCGTAATTGCTGTAAACAGGAATGATGTACTCGTCGTCTTCGCTGTCGTAAGGAACGCCCTCGGTATCTACGTCGCTGTATTCGGACCACAAGCCGCGCAGAACGAAAGCCAAGACGGCATTTCCATCTGCCGCGATATTCTCGCGAATATCCCGCTGCCCACAAAAAGAGCATACTGGGCCCGTTGCATTCTTCGCAATGAAATCTCGAATTGCGTAATCATCGAAGCAACTCGCGCAAATCGCTTTGTCGGTCCGACTGTAGCCCCTGGATTCCTCTTCTTCCATCAATCGCTTTACAACGCTCATTTCGAAACCTACCCGCAGTTATCGTCGCCAACGATTCTACTAATTTCCACCTTCGGCTCTCCAGTGAGAGTGTGAACTATCCGAGCCCGTTGACGAGTCGGACGCCAGAAGAGGATGTTGGGCGTAAGCGTCTCTATAATTGAAAATCTGTTTACGGAATCGTGAGGGTTGAATATGGAAAAATCGACTCTACTGTTTTTTCGGAGTCGGCCACAAGGTCTGGCGAGCAACGCGGCTCTCCTAAGCTCAATGCAGTCATTGGAGAGCAGCTTCTTCCTCATTGCGCTCCGTCGATATCCGCATGCGTTGTCAACTTGTGCCTCCGCATTCGAAATGGCAATTCAAGCAGCTCCCATCGGCGCAGGAAAGGACAATCGTCTGCAAACCCTGATAGCGAAGGCCCGACACAACTCAGCAGCTATTGCGCGTATTCCACAAGATCGTCTTGATCAGTTTCGCGATGCCCGCAATCGAATAATTCATCGCGGGTTCGGTCCGAAAGACGCAAGTGAGTCCACGAGTCTTTATCTTGAGATTGCTCTTCCTCTGCTTGAGGCGAGCTATCGTGATTTTCATTCGTACGATGTAACTGATGCGTTGCTTCAGGAGTACGTTGAACTGCTCAAAGTTGCGCAAGAGGTGCATCGGCGTGCTAAAACGTTGCAAGGATATGACCTTTCTTATAGCCTCAATGCGTTTGGGCATTTAATCCGGTGGCGTTTCAAAGAAAACTTTTCCACAGGATGGGAAATTCATGCGCTCGACCATGCTGACGAAATTGGGCTGAAGTTCGAAAATATAGAAAGAGAAAAAGAGAGACTCGGACGGCTATTTGGTCCCTCGTGGTCCTTTGATTGCCCGTTATGTAATCAACCGCAGTCGGTTGTAGCCGAGCTTGACGAAACTGAACTGGACACGCTAGAGGTAACCCCAAAGCGTATGGCCTGCACCGTTTGTGGATTTGTTGTCCACGAATTGCATCTTTTCCTGAGCGAGGTGCTACTTCAAAACCAAATTGTGAATGCTCGAAGCCAAATACTGAAGGAATACGGGCTGGAGTGACTGATGATGGCCCCGCAACTCGATCCGAAAAAGCTGAAACTCGAAGCATGATAGCGTCGCAACATTTCCGGAACTTTCAGCCGCGCCTCGCGTAGTAATGCTTCAGGGGGCGGTCATGAAACAAACAGCGTATTTGGCGGTATTTGCTCTCGCGGGTCTTCTCGCGGCAACTGTGCTTCCTTCACGGCTGCAGGCACAGACAAATCCGACCGAAAAGCCGTTCGTCTCCGGCGGCAGGATTGAGATGCATCTTGACGGCGGCGATTATGAAGTCCGCGCGGGCGCCACAAATCGCATTCGCGTGACTTTGAGCGGGAACACCGCAGGCGCCAAGGTTGTGCTCAATACCAATGGGACCCACGCCGACCTGGCGGTGACCAACACTCCTCACAATAATTTTCACGCCCTCATCGAAGTGCCGGCGATGGCTGATCTCCGCATCCAGTTGAGCGCCGGCAATCTGGTCACCGGGGCAATCCGCGGGAACAAGGACATTGAAAGCCACGCGGGAAACGCCGAGATTTCCGTGGGCAATCCCAACGATTACGCCAGGGTGAACGCATCTGTCAATGCCGGCAACATTGATGCTGACGCTTTTGGCTCGTCCACCGGCGGACTTTTCCGCTCCTTTAAGTGGTCTGGGCCGGGAAAATTTCTGATCCATGCTCATTTGGGCGCGGGCAATCTGACTTTGCAGAAGTAAGATCAGCGGTCCGGCGGCTTGGCAAGTTTGTCCTTTACCAGAGCGAGCGCTTGCTCCTTTGTCGCAATGGACCCGTCCAATTGGGCGTCTTCCGCCGCGGTCAGCATCTCTTTGAAATGCGGGCCGGGATTGTAGCCGGCGGCAATCAGATCGTCGCCAGTGAGCAGCGGGGCGGGACGGATCTGCTCCTCCGGCAGGCTGCGCCGCTTTTCCTGCGTGAACTCATAGAGTGCCAGATCACGGTGGCTACCCAGACAGTCCAGGCGATGCAGTTGCAAATGCTCTTCAAATTGTGGCAAGCGGAAAAAGCGCTTCAGAGTCGAGTCCTTCATCCGTGTAACATCGGCAAAACGCATGTGATTTGCGACCAGAGCGGATACCTGCGCGGTTTCTTCATTCGACAAACGAAAGCGACGGCAAATTTCTTCTGCCATGCGCGTGCCGATTTCCGCGTGACCGTCAAAGCGAATGCGGTCCGGGGCCGCGCGGAACGTGGGAGGCTTGCCTACGTCGTGCAGCAGCGCGCCCAGCGCCAGCGTCTTCGAACAATTTGCCGGCAGGCTTTCCAGCAGCATGAGTGTGTGCACCCACACGTCGCCTTCCGGATGATATTGCGGAGGCTGTTGCACGCCCTGCATCTTCTTTACTTCCGGCAATACCTGTTTCAGAAGGCCGGTTTCATCCAGCAACTCAAACGCACGGCGGGCGTGGCCCTCGGTCAGCATTTTTAAGATCTCATCGCGGACGCGTTCCCGGCTTACCTGGTGAATTTGCGGGGCGAGTTCGCGGACCGCTCGGAATGTTTTCTCTTCAATCCTGTAACCAAGACGCGCCGCGAAGCGGACAGCGCGTAGCAAGCGCAGCTTGTCTTCCGAAAACCGCTGCCGCGGATCTCCAATAGCGCGGATAATGCCTTGCCGTAAGTCTTCACGACCGCCGACATAATCGAAGACTTCCTGCGTGATCGGATCGAGCAGCAGACCGTTGATGGTAAAGTCGCGGCGCTGCACGTCGAGCTGCGGCTCGGCGCTGAACTGTACCTGGTCGGGATGGCGCCCGTCAGAGTACGCGCCATCGGAGCGGTAGGTTGCTACTTCAATCGAGTAATTATCGGGTCCCTCGGGCGAGTCACGCAGCACCGGGACCAGCACCACGCCAAACTGCGCGCCTACGGCATAAGTCTGGGGAAAGATTTGCATGACCTCCTGCGGCCGCGCTGATGTGGCCACGTCATAATCCGTGGGCTCGCGACCCAGCAACAAGTCGCGCACGCATCCGCCGGCAAGAAAGGCAGAATGGCCGTGCTCACGCAGCGTGCGCAAGATCCGGGTCGCGTGTTGCGCTTTGTCGGAAGAGAGATTCATAAGTTAGCAAATAGCAATTGGCAATTAGCCAAAATCCTTACCGCGAAGTCTCACAGCACGCAACGAGAAAAGAGAAAAATTCCAACGTAGAGACGCGGCACTGCCGCGTCTCACTCGTGGCCTCGGAAATCCGCGTTCATCCGCGAAAATCCACGGTAAGACTTTCCGGCTAATTGCCATTTGCCCATTGCTAATTGCTTTTCCCGACGCCTTTACCAAAGCGTTCTGTTCCATAATATAGATGTATGCCTGAAGCTTGCATTCTGGGGATTGAGACTTCTTGTGACGAAACGGCGGCGGCGGTGGTCCGCGGCGGGGAGCACTTGCTCTCAAACGTCGTCTCATCGCAGATCGCCACGCACCGGCCTTATGGCGGCGTGGTGCCGGAGCTGGCTTCGCGTGAGCACTTGCGGGCCATTGTTCCGGTGGTGCGACAGGCGCTGCTGGAGGCCGGCCAGACTTACGAATCTATTGACGCCATTGCCGTGACCCAGGGACCGGGGCTGGCCGGGGCGTTGATGGTAGGCATCAGCTTTGCGAAAGCCCTGGCTTTTGCGCTGGGGAAGCCGTTGATTGCCGTCAACCATCTTGAAGGTCACATTCACGCGGTGCTGCTGGAAGAAAAGCAAAAGGGAAATGCCCACATGGAGTTTCCGCTGCTGGCCCTGGTGGTCTCTGGCGGACACACGCATTTGTTCCTGGCCCACCAGAGCGAACGCGGCTGGACGTATGAAAACATCGGCCGTACGCGCGACGACGCCGCCGGCGAGGCTTTTGACAAAGTAGCCAAGCTGCTTGGGCTGGGATATCCCGGTGGCCCGATGATTGACGCGCTCGCTCGCCACGGAAATCCCAAAGCTGTGCGCTTTGGGCCCGCGCAGATCAAACATCGCAATCGCGGCACTCCTCGCGAACAGCAAACGTTGTACGACTTTTCGTTCAGTGGCATCAAGACGGCGGTCCTGCGTTACGTGGAATTGGAAAGTATGCGCGACTCCATCGCAGCGCGGCGGCAGGCGCTGGACGCCATGGACAGGCCCTCGGCTGCGGACTTGCGCGCGCTTTGTGACAGCAAGACGCTGGACTTGATCGCTTCGTTTCAAAGGGCAGTCGTGGACGACCTGGTATTCAAAACGCTCGCGGCAGCGCGCGAGCGCGAGGTGAGGACGTTGTTAGTCACCGGCGGCGTGGCCGCCAACAGCGAATTGCGAGAGACATTCTCCATCGAAGCGGCGAAAGAAGGGCTACCCGTGTTCTTCCCGTCGCGCAGCCTGTCTACCGACAACGCGGCCATGATCGCTACGGCCGCGTGGCCGAGGTATCAGGCCAAGGAATTTGCGGTTGCTGAATTCTCTGCTGAGGCGTCGTTGAGTCTGCGTTAGCTTTCTGCGCCGGCGGATGGTTGTGGCAGAATGATTTCCAGCATGCGCTGCAGCTGGGCTTCAATATCGATGTCTTTATAGATCACATGCCCTGCGTACGGCGCCGTTTTGGCATCGACTGGCTGCAATTTTCCCGCAAGGACCACGATTGGAATACTAGCGGTTTCCGGATGGGACTTAAGGACTTCGATCAACTGGTGACCGTCCATCTTGGGCATTTGCAGGTCGGTGATGATCACATCCGGAACAAAGCTCTTCAGCATCTCCAGGGCTTCCACTCCGTTGGTGGCGGATTCCACGCCGAATCCGCGGTCCTCCAGAAAACGGCAAACGGTATGCCGAATGAGCATGGAATCATCGACGACCAACACAACTTGAGGCATGGAATGTCCTGGGGCGGTGCTACCAACTTACCAATTGGGTCGGAACTCGCGCAAACAGCCCCCACGATCAGTATAGGGGTTGCGGGCCGCCAGCGCCGCGAAGAGATCAGATCTCTTCGGGAGGAGTGTCTTCTTCGATGGCCATGTCCTTGAACTCTCTGGAGTCAAAAACATCACCACACTCCTGGCACTCAACGAATTCGGCGTCATCTTCCCGGGCCACAACGCACACCCGCGGATGCTTACAGGGTTTCTCCATATCTCTGTTTGGTGGAAGTCGTTAGCCGATAGGTGAACTCTGACTTGGGTTCCATATTCGAATCAAGCACCCCAATGGCGGCGCTGCTCGTACGAATTGAAGGTAATTCTAAGCTTGTATAGCAGGTTGTCAAGTACTTGGGTGTTAAAAGAAGGAAGGTCTGGGAAAAGCTTCTTGGATCACGGCATGGGGTAAATCCCGGCAGATCGCGCCTCCGGGATTGCGATGCGTGTAATGGCCGTCGCGTTATGCCTGGCCATGCCAGTTGCAGCGGAGGCCACGGCCTGTTCAAAAGTGCTGCGTCCGGTCAACGCTACATCAATCATCAGAAACTTTCCCGGGTGCGAGGCTACGCGTACTCCGGCGTAGGCATGTCCAGGGACCAGAACCACGGTGGCTTCCATTCCCAGGTTCTCAAAGAGAGAGGCATACATCACGGCCGCATCAATGCAGTTGGCGCTGCTCTGGCTCAGGCTGAGTCCCGGCATCCGGACGCGCTCGCTCAGGTCTTTGTGATCACCCAGGGTGTCCGAGCTTTTCACATACGATAGCCCTCGCTGTTTCACCGCCATGTAGATCGCGCGCGCTTCAATATACGTTTCCTTCTCCTGCTGACTCGCGTTTTTCCAGGACTCATAGCCAGGCAAGCGGCGGTCCGGTGTGAGCTCCTTGGCTTGGGCCAGCAGGGCCTCCACGCGGGCGTCATGCGGAGTGACCCAGGACGCGATGAACGGCGCATACTTGAAGCTGCTGCCCCAGTACATGTCCTCGGAAGAGCGCAGGCGCACCGGCATGGTGGTCTCATAGACGCTGTGTCCGGACATGTCACTCACGGAGACTTGCGCCGTGGCGGCGATAATTTCATGGTTCTGGTAGAAGCGCGGCAAGAACGTGGGAGCGAAGATAAAAGTCTGAGTGGCCCTGGCGGCTACATCGGCGATTTGTATTTCCTGGTCGCTCCAGCCCACAATCTTCACGGCCACGCGCTGGCGCAAAGACGTAGCGCCGGGGTTGGAGACCGTTACGGAAACCGCGCCCAGGCTGCGTTTATCCTGCTTTTGCAAAGAGGCGTAGTTGGCAAAGACCGGGTAGATTTCTCCCTCTAAACCTGCCTGGATTTTGTATGTGGGCTCTGTACGCAGGCGCTCATCGCGTTTCCCCGCATCGCTGGTGTCAGCATAGGGAGACGCCATCGGCCCCAGCAGCAGGCCAGACAGCACCATCGCGTGTAGTGTTGAGCTAAGTATGTTCAAGATAGAGAGCCCAGGGTGAAGAGCACACGCCCCTCAAGGCCAGTATAACAGGTTTCTGGTTATAAATCTGTACCGTATTGACCGTAGTCCGCTTAATCAGGGTTAAGCCATGCGGCGTCAATGGCTTAGCAGCTCTTGCCGGCTTCTGGGGGCTCGTCTATTTCACACCAAAGAACCGTGTCAGCGCCCTTCCAAAGGCAAATGCAAATCCATCCCGAGCGCGAGATCAGGGCAAAAGAGCGTGGGCCCAGGCAGCTTCTGATTTGCTAAGCTTAGGTTTGAGGCTGTTGAAAATGAGCGGCAATGCAACCAACGGGCACGCGCCCACGGACGTCAAACTTCCCATTTATTTGGACAATCACGCCACCACGCCTTTAGATCCGCGGGTGCTGGAGGCCATGATGCCGTATTTCACCGGCAAATTTGGGAATGCAGCCAGCCGCAGCCATCAGTTCGGATGGGAAGTGCAGACCGCGGTCGAAACCGCGCGCCAGCAAATTGCCGGGATCATTGGCGCGTTCGCCCAGGAAATTGTTTTTACCGCCGGCGCCACGGAAAGCGACAACTTGGCCATCAAAGGCGCGGCGGAGATGTATCGCGAAAAGGGCAACCACATCATCACTGCTGTCACCGAGCACAAAGCGGTCCTCGACAGTTGCAAGCGTCTTGAGAACCACGGCTACAAGATGACTTATCTTCCAGTGCAACTGGATGGCCTGGTCGATTTGGACCGATTGAAAGATTCGTTCACCGACAAGACCATTCTGGTCAGCATCATGGCCGCCAACAATGAAGTTGGCACGCTACAGCCGATGGAAGGAATCGGAAAGCTATGCCGGGAACGCGGCGTGCTTTTCCATTCCGACGCGGTGCAGGCGCTGGGCAAAGTCCCGCTGGATGTGAACAAGATGAACCTTGATCTTGCGTCGCTTACGGCGCATAAGCTCTACGGACCGAAAGGCTGCGGCGCGTTGTATGTGCGCAGCGGAGTCCGAATCTCTTCGCAGATTGACGGCGGCGGCCAGGAGCGCGGCATGCGTTCCGGAACGCTGAATGTGCCGGGAATCGTCGGCTTCGGCAAGACCTGCTCTTTGGCCCAGGAAGAAATGCCGGAAGAAAGCTGCCGCGTTGCCGGGCTGCGCAACCGGCTGCGCGACAGACTCACTGCGGCCCTCGATCAGCTCGCGATCAACGGCGGCATGGAGCATCGCCTGCCGGGAAATTTGAATATGAGCTTCCGTCACGTCGAGGGCGAGCCGCTCATGGTCGGACTGAAAGACATCGCAGTCTCCAGCGGCGCCGCCTGCACCTCGGACAAAGTTGAGCCGTCGTATGTCCTCAAGGCCCTCGGACTAAGTGATGATGACGCGCAAAGCTCGCTGCGCTTTGGCATTGGCCGCTTTAACACGGAAGCGGAGATTGATTACGTGGCGGAAGGAGTCATTGAGGTAGTAAGCAGCCTGCGCGAGCTTTCGCCGGCTTATGAAGCCAAGTCCTAAAGCAGCGCACGATCACATATAAATCACGTACGAACTCGCCCACAGTGCTGTAGGCAGCGTGCCGGGCTGTCGCGCGGTGATGACCACGTTGTAGTCAGCGGAGACGGGCATCGATTCTAAAATGGATTCGCCTTCTGCCGGTTGCACCAGCGCCAAATACTTCAGGAAATCGTAGAGATAAGGTTCTCCCTTGTAGTCCTGGGCCACAAACGCCAGTTCCACATTCTCTCCCGTGAAATGCCACGCCAGGGACGCCGCCATAGAGACAGCGTGTTCATAAGCCGGTTCGGCCACCGTTCCCGGCGCCGGATTGTCGAACACCAGGCGCAGCCGGCGCTCGTCCTCACGGGTGAACTCGCGTACCTTTAATGATCCGGTCTTGGCGGTGGCTTTCCAATCCACGAACCGTGCCGGGTCCTGGGGTGCGTACTCGCGTATGCGGTAGAGTTCCGAGCCGCGTCCTTGCATGTAGGAGACGTACTCGCCGGTGATCATGGGCAGCACGTCCAGAAAGTCGTCTGCTTCCAGCAGCGCGGGGTAGACCACCAGTTCGCGCTGAAGCACTACCTTGCGGCTCTTCACCAGAAAAGAAAAAGGGAAGCGGGTGGCAATGCTGCAGCCTTCCTGGGTGTAGAGTCCGCGGCGGGGAAACTGCAGCGGGACTTGCGCTTCCGCTGAAGCCCGCGGCGGCACAAAAGTGAAATACACCGGGGCAGAGAATATCTGCGGCGGCTTCGCGCCCGTGGCGGTGCGCCGCACGGAGTAATCAGGAATGCGCAACCATTTACTTTTGGGCGGGAAGACGAATTCTGTTTTACGCAACTCCCAATGCTTTGCGGGCTTCTTTTTCTCCGGCGGCCCGGAGATTTTCACGGAATAGGCAGGCATCCAGCGGCGCGGATTGAGTAGTCGTATGCGCGCCGTCAGCGGACGTCCAGCAAATGCTGCTTCCGGTATCGCCACGTCCAGCGCCAGGCGGCGCAGAACTGCCGCGGAAGCGAATCCGGAAACCACGATCGCCGCCAGCATGGCGGCCAGAATCATGAACAGGAGATTATTCGCGGTGTTGAGGGCTGCAATACCAATGATCAGCGCTACTCCAAGATAGGCCATGCCTTCACGCGTGACCTCGTAGCTGAAGGCTTCGCTGATCCGCCGCACGGCCACACGGCGGGCAAGATAAGGGACGGTCGTCAATCCCACAGCACCCGCCAGCAGAAGCGCGGCGGAAGCAAACACCACCGATCCGGCGGCATTTCCGGACTCACGCGCCACCGTGGAGAAAATGGCAGCCGCAAAGGCCAGGGCCAGACCGCCCACAGCAATCAGAAACCGCAGCCAGACTTCGCCGTCGGCACGGGCCAGCGCGGACTTCAGAAAAGCGAGCATAGGCCTGTCTTTAAATCGTGATCCAGGATTGTTCAGCCAGCTATAGTTTGGCACACCGCAGGCCCCGACCGTTCGAGGAATTCCAGAACAAGTTGGTTGAACTGCTTCGGTGCCTCTTCAAAAGGCAAATGTCCCAACTCCGGGAACACGACCTGCTCGCCGTCGGAAAGATGTTCTTTCAAGATTTTGCAGGAGCGCGGATCGACTGCCCGATCTCTGCCGCCGGTGATGAGTAGTGTTGGAACTTGCACAGTGGGGATGAGTGAACGCAGAGTTTCCATATCGGCGCTCCAATGGCGGAGCACACTCAGAGCATTCTGCGCTCGGGCCGGTCTCACGATGTTTGCCACGTAGCCTTTTCTAGTGGCCGGAGTGACACGTGTGGGATCGCCATACATACGTCGCAGCCCCACGGCATGCACCGGCCCGGAAAATGGAAAGGCCATTCGCAGCAAGGTTCCGCCCAGTGGAGTGCTCAGGAGACGTATTCTCTTCTGTCCAAACTCGGACCAGGGATTTGCCGGCGCCACCAACACTAATGCACGGATTCTGCTTGGCGACGCGAGGCTCTCTCTTGCTGCCAGCCNNCCACAGTCGGTGTCCGGCGGAGCGTCTGACAGACCGGACCCCGGCAGGTCAACCGCAAAAACCGTGTGTCGCTGTGAGAGTGCTGCGAGGTTCTGGCGCCAGCAAAATGATCCGCCAAGCAGGCCGTGGACCAACAATAACGGCGGGCCGCTGCCGACTCGCTGATAGTGCAGCTTCAATCCGCCGATTTCCAGCCGATGGCTTTCAAGGGACATGAACTTTGATTCCGACGATGCCGATTACGGGATTTTTACCCTGCTTGCTTCTCATAATATAAAGAAGAAAGTGAAACGCTTTCTAAATTTAAGATAATTTAACAGCAGAATTGCGAATCGGAAACAAGCAATGGCCGAATACTGAAATCCACAGAAAATCTACCAAATATTGTATCTTTTTCTTATGTCGTTCCATATAATCCTTCTAAGTATATACAAGCACAAGACTTATCGATATCAAAAAGCATAGTTTGCATGGCATTTAAGTTGCATGAATTCTTCCACAAGACGTCTAAAGCAAGCAGCACTGGCAAAGATCGTCTTTTTGGTGCCCAGCAGATGCGCAAGGATTTCCTAATTCGTTTTTCGGCCCTACCCTTGGCCCTGCTGACCTTGGCCAGCATCATCTTTGCTGTCATCAATTTTCAGAAGGAAAGCCAATACGCCTTGCCTGATGACGGCGTGTGGTGGCTGGAGAAAGGCGGAGCCATCCAGGCGGAGCGCTTGACTCCGGGAGGACCAGCGGAGAAGTCCGGGTTTAAGGTTGGGGACAAACTCCTGGCTGTGGAGGGATCTCCGGTCCACACCGTAGCTCAGAAAAACCGCCGTCTGGCCAGCGCAGGACTTGGCCCCTACAGCACGTCGACCTATAAGCTCGATCGCGGAGGAGTGCCGATCGACGTGCCCGTCATCCTGGACAAGGCGGACACGTCCCTGCATCTTCCTCTGCGGCTCATTGCTTTGGTTTATCTGGGAATCGGCTTTTATGTGCTGTTCCGCCGCTGGACGGCGCCCAAGTCCACGCACTTTTATTTGTTCTGTCTGGTCTCATTCGTTTTCTACTCGTTTCACTACATCGGCAAATGGAATACTTTTGATACGATCGTCTATTGGTCGAATGAAGTCGCATGGCTGCTGCAGCCAGCCATCTTCCTGCATTTTGCGCTGACGTTTCCGGAGCCGCGCAAGTCGCTGGTCAAGAGCCCGTGGCTGGTTTCCCTGGCGTATCTGCCGGGCGCCATCTTGCTGGCCATACAAATCACTGCCTGGACGCAATGGCAGGCGAGCACGTCTTTGCAGTTCCATCTGGACCAGATTCATACGGCGTACCAGACGATTTACTTCATCGCCGCTGCCACGGTGCTATGGCAAAGCTTCCGTAAATGCAACACGCCAATTCTGCGTCAGCAAATGAAATGGATTACCGGGGGGACCATCGTGGCCATGACCCCCTACACGTTGTTCTACGTGGTCCCATTCCTCATGGGGACGCTGACGACTCCGGCCACCACGCTGACCACGATCTCCGCATTCTCGTTGATTTTCCTGCCTCTCACGTTTGGCTACGCCATTGTGCGCTACCGGCTCATGGACGTTGACATCATCGTCAAACGCGGCGTCGCCTACACGCTGGCTACGGCCGCGATTGTAGGAATGTATTTTGTCGTGATTGCCAGCCTGGCGCAGGTCGTTCAGAAAAAACTTCCGGGTACCGGCACCGCCGGACTGATCGCGGCCATTATCGTGACCGCGCTGGCTTTTGAGCCGCTGAAGAACTGGTTCCAGGACCGCGTGGACAAATTCTTCTACCGCAAACGCTTTGACTACCGCCGCACTCTGATCGAATTCGGACGCGAACTGAGCTCCGAGATGGACCTCAGCGCCATGCTCAGTTCCGTGATTGACCGCTTGTCGCGCACCTTGCTGGTGGACCGCATTGCCATCTTCATGGCCACGGGCAGCACGCCAGAGCAGTTTGTGATGGCCAAGGCTTTTGGCATCTTTTACAACGGCCCGCTGGACCTGAATTTCCTGGTGGTGGAGCGGCCGGAACATTACGCGGGGCATATCTTCTTCGACAACACCGGCAAGGCCCTGCAGGAGAGTGCCACGGCGCGCGAGACCATTGCCAAGCTGGACTTGAATTACTTTATCCCGTGCACCGTCCAGAACCGCACGATTGCTGTGCTGGGTCTGGGCAAGACTGCGGCCGGTGACTTCCTGTCGAGCGAGGATGTGGAATTGCTTGAGACGCTGGCCGGGTACATTGGCATTGCCATCCAGAACGCCCGGCTATATGCCTCGCTGGAACAGAAAGCCCTTCAGTACGAGCGCCTCAAGGACTTCAACGAGAACATTGTGGAATCCATCAGCGTAGGGGTGCTCGCTGTTGACCTGGAAGACCGCATCGAATCCTGGAATTCGCAAATGGAAGTCATGTATTCCATGCCGCGGTCGCAGGTGCTGGGACAGAAATTGAGCGAAGTGTTTCCGTCCACCTTTATGGAAGAGTTTTATCGCGTGCGGCAGAATCCCGGAATTCACAATCTGTATAAATTCCGTTTGAATACCCCTTCGGGCGAGACGCGCGTGGCGAACATAGCGATTGCGCCTCTGGTGACCAGAAAATTCAGCGTCATCGGCCGGCTGATTATTGTGGATGACATTACCGAACGCCTGGAACTGGAATCGCAACTGAGTCAGGCGGAGAAGATGTCCTCGATCGGATTGCTCGCGGCGGGTGTGGCCCACGAAGTGAACACGCCGCTGGCGGTGATTTCCAGCTATACGCAGATGCTGCTGAAACACGTGAGCGGCGACGACGAGAAAATGATGAGCCTGCTGGACCGGATCACCCGCCAGACGTTCCGGGCCTCAGAAATCGTCAACAACCTGCTGAATTTCTCCCGCACCAGCGGCAGCGAATTCGGCGCTGTGGACGTGAACAAGACCATTGGAGAAACCCTGGCGCTGCTGGAACATCAGTTCCGGGTTTCGCACATTAAAGTTGAGGCCGCTTTGCACGAGGGGCTTCCGCCAATCCACGGAAATTCAGGAAAATTGCAGCAGGTATTCCTCAACCTTTTCTTGAACGCAAAAGACGCCATGGGAGTAAACGGTGGCACGCTAAGCGTACAGACCGCGAACGGCCCGGGCGTGCAAGTGAGCATCAGCGATACCGGGGCGGGAATTGCTCCCGAGCACATCAATAAGATCTACGATCCATTTTTTACGACAAAAAATGCGCCCAAGGAAGGCCAGGCGCGCGGCACTGGTCTGGGGCTTTCCGTGACGTACGGCATCATCCAGGAGCATGCCGGTAAGATTCGGGTGACCAGCCGCGCCGGCGAGGGCACCACTTTTGTTATCGAATTCCCCCTAATAAAAGCCAGAAAGGCCATGAATGTCTGAAGCGGCAGTCATCCATCAACCACCCGTAGAAACCAGCCGTGCCGGTTCGATTCTCATCATCGACGACGAAGCGGCCATACGGGAATCGCTTGAAACTCTGCTGGAGTTCGAGGGATACAGTGTTGAGTCGGCGGAGACGGGTGAGCAAGGACTGGCCAAGATTGGCCAGCGCCCGTTCGATCTGGTGCTGCTCGATTATGCGCTTCCGGACCGCAATGGGCTGGAAGTGCTGGCCGACATTCGTGAGCGGGATCCGCAACTCGCGGTCATCGTGATTACCGCCTACGGCACCGTGGACAATGCTGTTCGCGTCATCCAGGCCGGCGCAACCAATTTCATTCAGAAGCCGTGGGACAACGAAAAACTGCTCGCCGACGTGCGCGGTGTCGTGGCGCGCCGGCACGCGGAAGAGGAGAACGAACAACTCAAGCGCGCATTGCGGCAGCGCTACAAGTTTGAAAATCTGATAGGCAAGAGCGAGCCCATGCTCCGGGTGTTTGATCTGGTTGCGCAGGTTGCTTCCAGCCGTTCTACCGTGCTCATTCAGGGCGAGAGCGGCACCGGCAAGGAGTTGATCGCCAAGGCCCTGCACACGAGTTCGCCGCGCAAGAACCGCCCGTTCGTTCCGGTGAACACCGGTTCCATGCCTTCCGATCTGCTGGAGTCCACGCTTTTCGGGCACGTGAAGGGCGCCTTTACCAGCGCCGTCGCTTCCAAGAAGGGACTCTTTGAAGTTGCTGACGGCGGCACGATTTTTCTCGACGAGATCGGCACCATGGGCCTGGACACGCAGTCCAAGATCCTGCGCGTGCTGCAGGACAAGAAGTTCATGCATTTGGGCGGCGTGCACGAGCTGCAAGTTGACGTTCGCGTGGTGGCCGCCACCAATATTGATTTGAGATCACAAGTGCGCGAAGGCCGGTTCCGCGAAGATCTTTTCTACCGGCTGAATGTCATCACCATTGATTTGCCGCCGCTGCGCGGCCGGCCCGGGGACATTCCTCTGCTGGTCAACCATTTCCTGACCAAGTTTTCGTTGGAAAACGGCAAGCCCGTCCTTCAGGTTACGCCGGAAGCTCTGCGGCTGATCATGGATTATGACTGGCCGGGCAACGTGCGCGAACTGGAAAATGTAATCGAGCGCGCGGTAGTGCTTTCCAATGGGCCGTTGATCGGCGCGGATCTGCTGGCCGACAACATTGCGGGCCGCGGATCGCAAGGGAAGGCATTCGAACACCGCCCTGACGCTTCTCTTTTTGAAATCATGGAGGACTGCGAGCGCCGCGTGATTGAAGACATGCTGGAAGAATGCGGCGGGAGCCAGACGGACACCGCGGAGCGGCTGCGCGTGCCCCTGTCCACGTTGAACCAGAAGATCAAGCGGCTCAGTATTGAAATCCACAAGAAATCCCGCGACGCGGGCGCTTAGATCTCATTGGCTCATCTTTTTTGCTCATCTTTGAGAGTAGAGGGCCCGCTCTGCTATAGTTGCGTTTCCAATGGAACTAGTCTCTCCCATGGAGTTGGTCCGGCGTAACGTGACGGTGGTGCAGAATTATTCTCTGCTGGCCGCCAGGTCGCTGACCAACGCCTTTCGCCGGCCGCGCTACATCGCTGATGCCATTCAGCAGGCCGATCTCATTGGCGTGGGCTCGCTGCCTATTGTGGTGCTCACCGGGACGTTTACCGGCGCCGTGCTGGCGCTCAATACTTCTTCCACGCTGGCGCAGTTTGGCGCTTTGTCTCTGACCGGACAACTGGTTTCCGTCTCCATGGTGCGCGAGCTGGGCCCTGTGCTCACCAGTCTGATGATGGCGGGACGCAATGCCTCCGGCATCGCCAGCGAACTCGGCTCCATGGCGGTGACCGAGCAGATTGACGCCATGCGGGCGCTCGGTACCGATCCTGACAAAAAACTGGTAACGCCGCGTGTGGTATCCACCATTTTCATGCTGTTCTTTTTGACCATCATCTCCGACCTGGTCGGTCTGGTGGGCGGATGGCTGATCTCGGCGGCCCTACTCGGTCTGGACAGTTTCCAGTACTGGAATGAAGCCTACCAGTCGCTCACCTTCGCTGACGTGGTCATGGGCCTGAGCAAGCCGTTTGTGTTTGGTTTCATCATCTCCACCGTTGGTTGTTATTACGGACTCAGCACCCGCGGCGGCACGCAGGGCGTGGGACGCTCAACCACGCAAGCGGTAGTGGCGTCTTCCGTGCTGATCATCGCTGTAGATTTCTTCCTGACCAAATTCCTGATGTTCTGGTTCACCTGATCCCTAATGCCTGCTCCGGAAAACCCGTCTCCGAACACCGTCCACAAGACGATTATTTTTGACCAGGTCTCCATCGCCTTCGATTCCGGCCCCGTGCTCGATAATGTTTCTTTCGAGCTGCCCCGCGGTGAGACCAAGGCCCTGCTCGGCGTATCTGGTTCCGGCAAGAGCACGATTCTCAAGCTATGCCTGGGCCTCATTCGGCCCGACGAGGGCCATATCCACGTGCTGGGACACGACATCACTGCCATGACCGAGGAAGCACTCTTCGAACTGCGCAACAAAGTTGGCATCGTGTTCCAGGAGAGCGCCTTGTTTGACTCGTTGACGGTCCGGGAGAATGTTGCTTTCCGGCTGACTGAAGAAAAAATCCCGGCAGAGGAGATTGAGAGGCGGGTGCGCGAAGCGCTGCAGTTTGTGGAGCTGGAACATACGCTGGACATGCTGCCGTCCGAACTCTCCGGCGGCATGAGGCGGCGCGTGGGCATTGCCCGGGCCATCATCACCCAACCGGAGGTCCTGCTCTATGACTCACCTACCGGCGGACTCGACCCCATTACTTCCACCACGATCATTGAGCTCATCATGAAGCAACGCGATGTCTACAAAACCAGCGCGCTACTGGTGAGTCATCGGCTGCAAGACGGCTTTATGCTCGCTAGCCATTGCTACGATCCGGCCAGCAAACACATGAAGCTCGTGGAAGGCGCCGGCCTGCGGGATGTGCACACAACATTTCTGCTATTGCGCGATGGAAAAGTAATTTTTGACGGCACCGCCCACGACCTCGGGCAGGTGGAAGACCCTTACATCCGCGAATACATCGCGTGAAATCTCACCACTGATGACACTGATTGAGAAATAAAACCTAAACCACAAAGGACACAACGCAGC
>PLJN01000154.1 GCA_003140235.1 Acidobacteriaceae bacterium | reverse complement strand
ACCCGGTTGCGGCCGTCGCGCTTGGCGCGATAAAGCGCGGTATCGGCGCGCTTGAGGATTGTCGCGGCATTGTCGTCCGGGCCACTGATCGCGGCGATGCCGATCGAGATCGTCACTTCGAGATTGCGCGCGCCCTGCTGAATTGCGAACGGCTCGGTGGCGATGCGGCGGCGCAGCCGCTCGGCCACCATGGTTGCGACCGCCATGTCGGTCTCCGGCATCACCACCACGAATTCCTCGCCGCCGTAACGGCACACCATGTCCATTTTGCGAAGTTGTTGTTTCAGGATCAGGGAGACGGAGCGCAGGACTTCGTCTCCCAGCAGGTGTCCGAATTCGTCGTTGACGCGCTTGAAGTGATCAATGTCAATCATGATGACCGACATGCGTCCCTGGAACCGCTGCGCGCGTTCCAGTTCTTCGGAAATGCGCATTTCAAAATAACGCCGGTTATGGATGCCGGTAAGACCGTCAATGTAGGCCAGTTCTTTTGCGCGCTCAAAGTAGTTGGCGTTCTGGATGGCGGCAGCGCAAATGTCCGCGACGGACTCCAGGGGCTGAACGTCTTCCACGTCGAAGGCGCCTTTTTTGGCGCTGTCCAGCGCCAGGATCCCCAGCTTTTCGCCGAGGAAGATCAGCGGCACGCACATTTCCGACTGCGTCTCGGCAAAGCCGGCAATGTATCCGGACACAGTGTTAACGTCGTTTTCCATCACGCTGCGGCTCAGCGTGAGTGCCCGCGAAGCCAGACCAGCGCCCGGCGCAAGCCGGGAGCCTTTGGCGACGTTCGGCGTCAGTTTGCCTTCAAAAGCGCGAATGCGTAAGGCGTCATTTTCCAGCATGAGCACGGCCACGTGATCAATCGCCGGAAACCAATCCAAAAGCACGTTGCAAACCACAGTGAGCAGATCGTCCAATTCGAGCACTGCGGTTGTCTGACGGGCAACGGCGTTGATGGCCTCAAGCTGGCGGGAGCGTCTGCGTTCCGAGGCATGCAGGCGCGCATTCTCCAGCGCCAAAGACGCCTGCGTGGAAAACAGCGTCAGCATGTCGATCATGGACGAGTCAAAAAAATCGAGCTGATCGCTTTGGAAATCCAGCACGCCCACCGCCTGGTCCCGGACCATCAGCGGAATCGCAACCTCAGAACGCGTGTCGTCAACTTTGTTCAGGTAGCGCGGGTCCTTGGTGACGTCGCGTGCATAGATGGGGCGCTTGAGCTTGACGGCTGCGCCGGTGAGGCCCACGCCCAGGGGTATGCGGTATCCCGTTTCCAGATTGCCTTGTCCCAGGTGAGCGCGAACGTAGAGCTCTTTGGTCTGACTGTCCAGGAGCAACACCGCGCCGTTTTGCAATTGAAAGTAATCGCGGATGATGGTAAGGATCTGGTTAAGGACCTCGTCCAGGTCGAAAGTAGACAACACTGCCTGACTGGCGTCGTACAGCAGCGCGATCTTTTGCATTGATTCGAGCAAAGAACAATCTCCGCCCACTGGATTATCGTTGGATGCGGCTCCTTAGTAAACAGCAAGAAAGAAATTTACCGAAGGGGGCAGAGCTCATCAACCCAAGGTCTGGGCTTTCTTTAGCGACAATTCTACTGTGAACCCGGCGCTAAGGGAAGCGGTTTCTAATCTTCGCAATTTACTTTATAAGGTTTTATGGCTAAGAATAATTAGAACATGCTGTGAGCTGTGGTGAAGGGGAAAACTTTCGTCACCTGGACCCAATTTGGCATTCAGCGTTTGAGCAGGTCCACTGGTTCTTTCACGTCTGTTACGCGGAAGTACGGCGCCAGCCCAGGGTGCTTTTTGGCCACTTCCTCGTACATGGCATACGCCACATTGCGATACGAAAAGTGTCCGGCTGCTCCGGACCGCAACTCGGCGATGTACAACGCTTCGGCAAGGTCCATTTTAAAAAGCGTCCGTTTGCGGAAACCCATGGGCAGCAGATACAGCGGAGCATGCGGATCAGGCGCGGAGGCGAGCTGATCACTGGAGAGTGTGGCCCGCTGCATGGCTGCTTCGTAGCGTTCTTGCAGGCCGGCCGCAACGATATCCGGCGGCGTGTCATACCCGTGGAGTTGCGTGAAGCCTTGCTCAATCTGCGTGCACCGGCGATGGCGATGCATATCGCGAAAGCCGCCGATGTCCATAAGAATGTCAAAGCAGAACCGCTGTCCGGCGTGAAAGCTGCGCAGCAATTCGTCATGCGGCCCGCGATGCCGCAAGCCGAGATCAATGATCTCGTCGCGCTGTGCCGCCGTCAGCGACTCCACCCGCTCGCGCACTTGCCGGTAAGAATAATGACAAGCCGAATAAAGCAACGTCGCGGCAATCTCAACTTCAAGCGACCCGTCTTCGACTAGATCCACCAACGGCGCAGGAGTAATCGCGGCGCCGGCCATGATTTCCGCTGCTGCGAGCGCCAGTTCCTTGCGTGTTGCGATTTCGTATTCGCTGGCGTTGGCATACTTCACCAAGGTAGGCGCAACGCGAATCGGACGCTGAAGCTGCTGCTCCGCTTTGGCGCCCAACGCGGCGTCGCTAGCTTTGATTTCCTCGACGAGTCCGCGCAACGCTTCCGCTTGCACATTGAACGCCGGTTCTTTGGCTGCGTCTTTCAGCAAACCACCCAAGTTCCGGACTTCCGCATACGGACTGGAAAGCAACCGCGCAATCTGCGTCTCCAAAGTGCGCGCGTTCACGATCTGCCCCAGGGAGGTATTGGTAGCCAGTGGAAGCAAGTAGCGCGAGTTGTCAAACGCCCGTGCGCGCAGTGTCCGCGTATAAGCGTCTTCCGCCATGGCCTCCGGACGCGCCACATGTGCGGTGTAATAACGCAGCATCGCGTCGGTGAACGCGTCATACTCCGCAAAAAGAAAATCAGCGGTTGCGCAATAGGTTTCCTGACACTTCGTCTCCGTGCCGAAATCGGGCACGTAATATCCGCTCTTCTTGAAATTCTGGTAGCGCGTGGAGCGCTCCTGCCCGTCCCAGCGCTGTTCGTCCACGAGCACAATGGCCGCCAGAATCGAAAGCCGCTCAATGGCAAACGCCAGATGCGCCAGGTCGGCAATCGACCGGTGGCCATACTGAAAATAAAACGTGTTGAGAAACTGCTCGGCCTTCTGCTCGCTGATCTCCTTCAGCGATTCCTTCATGGACAACGCCGACCGCGAATACTTGGCCATGGCGTAGGCCTGGACTTCCGGGTCCACGCCGTGCACGGCAAACACGTTTACCTGAACCGCGTTCTTGGCCGAAGGCGTTGTCGTTTTTGGGATGGTGGGGTCCGCCATTGAAGTAGAGATTCTATTCCATCCGCGGGCGGCAGCAAGAGGATTTGTGTGGCACAGCACGAGAAGCCGCAACTAAATGTTTAAAACGGCATGTTTAAGACGGCGGTTTGTATCAGGCACGACTTTAACGAAGCGGAGTCGTGCCGCTAGCGCCCATCACCTCGGGCTTCAGCCCCTGCAAAACGCCGCCTCATGAAATCGTCGAGGAACGGCAAGAAAATGCTCATCTTACGGTAGAAGGCGGCCTTTCAAGGCCGTGAAAAGAGGTTCGTTCGAATATGCTCTTTAGCACTGGCTACCTATAACCGAAAATGGCCCGACTTCAAAATTCACATAGTTTCTCCATAGTTTGGGTTTACTGAAACCCAAAGTAGGTATATCGTGGTGGAGCCATGTTCTCTGTAATTTCTTCTAAGGAGTCCTTTATGAAAGGTCCGCGCATTTTCCTGAGTTTACTTTTGCTAGGCATTACCGCAACCAGCTTCGGCCAGAAAAAACCTTCCACTACTAACGAAGGGTATGTCCGGCTCAAGACGCCGGTCAATGTCAACGTCGTCAAGCCACCCAGTGGCGCCATACGGCTGGTGTTACCCAAGGGTGCAACCACTACCCGGGGCCTGGTCCTTATGGACTCCAATTCCGGCAGCGGCGGTTTCTTTCGCGCCGGCGCCAGCAAGCCCGAAGGCGAGGACAATCATGGTCCTAACATCACTGGACTGGACACAGCGCCTACTTTTACGGGCGCCTTCGCTTCTCCGTTCAACGCGATTGATCCGTTCTTGAACGGCGTCTTTCCTTTCGTGATGATTGGGAACCAGCCTTTGCTGGGCGGTACGACCGAACTCAACGCCAACATCACGGCGGTCTCCCTGCAACTGCTCAATCCGGACAACAGTGTTTTTGCCAACGTGCCCTTCAAGCCGTTTGAGGACCTGACCGAAGATTCTCCGGTTTTCCGCGATGCCAACTACAGCGTAGGCCGCACGCAGTTCGGCGATGCGATCCAGCGTGCTGAATTCTTCAACATGATGGAGGAAAGCTGGCATACCCGTCTCAATCCCCGTTACGTGAATCGCGTGGCTCTGCAGATACCGTTCAGCGTCCAGCTAGTTTTTCCGGACAACACGGTCAAGACAGTACGCACCTACTTCACGCAACCCGCCGCGGACGGCAGCACCGTCGTCTTCCTGCTCGACCTGGTCTTTAATCTTCTCGACACCAATCAGGTCATCAACGACATCAACGGCGGTAATTTCACAACCAAGGCGGTCAATTACCACCTTTACCCCAACACTTTCCTGTTTTCGATCGTCGACGAACAGTTAGACACGGTCTGCTGCACTCTCGGTTTCCATACGTACTTTCTTGATCCCACAGCCACGCCCCAGCCCCGCTGGATCTACGCCTTTGCCAGCTGGATGTCGCCGGGAACTTTCCCTCCCGGGGTCCAGGACGTAACGGCGCTTTCTCACGAAACGTCAGAGTTGCTCAACGATCCTTTTGGCAACAACATCGTGCCGACCTGGCAGTTCCCCGGCGTTCCCGCCAATGACAACGTGGATTGCCAGGCCAATCTCGAGACCGGCGATCCGATTGAAGTGTTGCCGAACGAAACCGTGCCGATCGTCACTCGCGAACAGCACGAGGTGTTCACCTATCACCCGCAAACCGAAGCGTTGCTGCAGTGGTTTGAAAACGGGGCAACGTCCAATGCCATTGGTGGTGCGTTCAGCTATCCCAATACCACGGTCCTTACGCATTCGGCGATACCCTGCCCGCTATAAGCATCAACCTGCCAAAACAAGGGCGCCGGATAGCCGGCGCCTTTTGTTTGTCTGCGAGTAAGCAGTTTCCCTTCGGTGGAAAAGCGGCCATTCATGGCCGGGTGGAAGAACGGCCTTTACATTTTTCAAGGCCGTGAAAAAGTAGATCATTTAGAAATATGCGCTTTAGCGCTGGCCGCGAAAGCATCATCTGCGTCATCAGCGGTCAGGTTTTGGTTTGGCAAATTGCCAATTGCCAGAACTGTCCGGTCATTGAAATTTAATTTCAGTGTAACTGGTTTTGCTATAAGGACTTGTTGGTGAAAACGAGCGTTTTCGATTTGAATTCGTCACGCTGTTGTGGCCATCCTTTCCAAGCATCTGGAGAGGATGGGACGGATGAATATTGGCAAAACGGTTTTTGCGCAGTTGATGGAGTTCATTCCCGCTCACGAGTTCCGGCGTTGCGTCGAGCGCTATCGTGGCAACTACAAGAGCAGCAGTTTTTCCTGTGGGATCAATTTCTGTGCATGGCCTTTGCCCAACTCACCTACCGCGAGAGTCTGCGCGATATCGAAACCTGTCTGCGATCGGTGGGAGCGCGGCTGTATCATCTGGGCATTCATGGGCATGTCTCGCGCAGCACCTTGGCCGATGCCAACGAGAACCGGGACTGGCGCATCTACGCCGACTTGGCCCAGGTTTTGATTGGCATCGCCCGCCCGTTGTATGCCCAGGAAAGCTTCGGAGTGGAACTGGAACAGACGGTCTACGCTCTGGACTGCACCACCATCGATCTTTGTCTTTCGCTGTTTCCCTGGGCTCGTTACCGTCCCAAAAACGCCGCGGTCAAAATGCATACTCTGCTCGATTTGCATGGCAACATCCCTGCCTTCATCAGCGTTGTACCCGCGAAAATACACGAGATTCACGTTCTCGACCAACTGGTGGTGGAACCCGGCTCCATCTATCTGGTGGATCGAGCCTACCTGGATTTCCAGCGACTTTACACTCTCAAACAGGCTCTGGCTTTTTTCATCATTCGTGCCCGCAAAAACCTCTACTACCAGCGCGTGGGCTCCCATCCGGTCGATCCGCATACCGGGCTGCGTTGCGATCAAATCATTCGCTTGAAAAGTTTTTACCCCGCCCGGTACTACCCCGAACCGCTACGCCGCATTCGCTACCACGATGCCGCTACCCGGAAAACCCTGGTTTTTTTGACCAACAACTTTCTGCTGCCCAGTCTGGCCATTCCCCAACTCTACAAATGCCGTTGGCAGATCGAACTGTTTTTCAAATGGGTCAAACAACATCTGCGCATCAAGAGGTTTTATGGCCTTTCTCCCAACGCCGTGAAGACTCAAATCTGGATCGCCATCTCCGTCTACGTGCTGGTGTCGATTGTTCGCAAGCGCTTGGGACTGCGACTCAACCTTTACCCGATTTCACAAATTCTCAGTCTCACTTTGTTCGAGAAAGTGCCGCTTTTACAGGCTCTTTCCCAACCTGGCTCGCTCGATCAAATATCTCTTTCCTGCAACCAATTGGATCTATTCAACTTATGACCGGACAGTTCTGGCAAATGGCTAATTGCTAACTGCTTCTTTTCTCAACATAAACGACGGATGATGCTTCCGCAGCACGCCAATCAAATGCTCTTTCGTGATGTGCGTACCTGGATCGCCGTGATCGGGTGATCGCCGTCATCGGGGGACCAAGCCAAGGAGGAGTGTGGACCACAGTCGCCCTCGCCTGTGTTTCTCAAGGGAATGAACGCAGCCGGGGGCGGCTGCGCTCCACGAGCATGGTTCGAACGTTCACGTTGCCTCGGCCAGCCCTGTAAGGCTTCGGGAAAACCAAGCTTGGCTAGTTGCCAATTGCTGCTACTCACCCATATCGATCTGCGCCCTCTGCAACCGGTCGGAGAAATCCACGTAGATGGATTTCCATTGGCTGTAAAAGTCGATGGCGCCCAGTCCGCCTTCGCGATGGCCGTTGCCGGTGGCTTTGGTGCCGCCAAACGGCAAATGCACTTCGGCGCCGATGGTGGGTGCGTTGATGTAGGTGATACCGGCGTAGATATCGCGCATGGCTTTGAAGGCCTTGTTCACGTCGCGGGTGTACACCGACGACGACAGACCGTACGCGACGCCGTTGGCGATCTCGATGGCATGGTCGAAATCGTTGCACGGAATCAGTGCGGTTACCGGACCAAAAATTTCTTCCTGGGCGATGCGCATTTGCGGATCGACGTCAGTAAAAACAGTGGGTTCGAAGAACCATCCGTTGTCATAGGCCGGGCCCTTCAGACGGTGGCCGCCCAATTCGAGTTTGGCGCCTTCGTTTTTGCCGATGTCGACGTACTTCTGCGCGGTCTCGACCTGGGCCTGGTTGACTTGCGGGCCCATGTCGACGGTTTCGTCAATGCCATTGCCGACTTTGAGCTTCTGGGCGCGATAGATCAGCTTGTCGGCGAACTGGCGGTAGACGCCGCGTTGCACGATCACCCGGCTGGCTGCCGTGCAGCGCTGGCCTGTTGTGCCGAACGCGCCCCAGAGGACGCCTTCGAGCGCGAGGTCGAGATTGGCGTCATCAAGAATAATGATGGCGTTCTTGCCGCCCATTTCCAGAGAGCAGGGTTTGAAAGAACGCGCTGCTACTTCGCCTACGATCCGGCCGACTTCGCTGGATCCGGTGAATGACACTGCGCGAACATTGGTCTGTTCCACCAACGGCGCTCCGGCTTCCGGACCGAATCCGGTGACTACGTTGACAACGCCTTTGGGCAGCCCGGCATCCATTAACGCTTTGACCAGATTGATGGTGGAAAGCGGTGTATCTTCCGCCGGTTTGATGACGCAGGTGTTACCGCAGACCAGAGCAGGGAACAGTTTCCACGACGGAATGGCCATCGGGAAGTTCCACGGCGAGATCATGCCGCAAACGCCAATCGGCATGCGGACTGCCATGGCGAATTTGTTCGGCAATTCTGACGGGACGGTGACGCCGAATTGGCGGCGGCCTTCGCCGGCCATGTAGTAGGCGGTGTCCACCGACTCCTGGACGTCACCACGGGCTTCATTCAGGACCTTGCCCATCTCTTGCGTCATCTGGCGGGCGTATTCTTCTTTGCGTTCGAGCAGGAGTTCGCCCGCGCGGTAGATGATCTCTGCGCGGCGCGGCGCCGGCACCAGACGCCAGCGGTCAAAGGCGCGTGCGGCGGCGGCAACGGCGTCTGCAATGTCGCGCTGGTCGGAGCGTTGAAAAATGCCGACTACATCGCGGGTGTCCGCGGGGTTAAGGTTTTCATAACTCTGGCCGGAACGGGACTCGATCCATGCACCGTCTATTAAGTTTTTGTAAGTCTTTGCCGACATTGTTGTTGTACGGGCCTTTCCTGAAGTCTGAAACTGGGTTGCAGTACAGGATAACAGGTTGGATTCAGGAAGAACCGCCAGCTTCTGTTTAGCAGAGAAATGTCTATTGTGAGCTTTAGATCAATCTGTAATTCACGAAACGACCTGGAAATAGTGCTGGAAATGAGAATACGGTCTGGGCGTTTATGAAGGTGTATTTCGGCCCAAACGTGGTATTCCAGAGTTGCATTTTGGGAGAAGGTTCTTAAGCCTTTCCCAAAAAAAATTGAGATTAGCGCAAATAAAGATTTTTTTGTTCTAAATGTGCGAATTTGGTGCATCCTTGTGGTGCGCCCCCGGAAGGGCCATGGCCCTGTGCAGTTGGGAGGGTGGTGTGTCATGTCGATTTTACTTGCGGACGATGATGTCAATCTCGCGACGTTCTTGTCTAAGTCTCTCGAATCCGAGGGCTATTCTGTCCACACAGCGCTGAACGAGACCAGCGTGCTGGCTGAACTGAGACGCCAGAATTACAAGCTCATAATCCTTGACCTGAATTTCGGCAACACCGACGGGTTGAAACTGCTGGAAAGACTGCGCTCGGATGGCCTGGCCACACCGGTGATGGTGCTGAGCGCGCGCAACCGCGTGTCGGACCGCGTCCAGTCGCTGAACCTGGGGGCTGACGACTACGTGACCAAACCGTTTTCCTTTCAGGAACTGGCGGCACGGGCCAATGCGTTGCTTCGTCGCAAAGCGGACCCCGCGTTGAACGTGCTGCGCGTGGAAGACCTGGAACTGGACCCGGCAATGCGTCGTGTGACTCGCGGCAAGCGTGAGATCAAGCTCAGTCCGAAAGAGTTTGAGCTGATGTATCTGCTGATGCGTCATGCCGGCGATACCGTGACCCGGCAGGAATTGCTACGCCAGTCCTGGGGACTGCAGCCGGAAACCGACAGCAATCTGGTGGACGTGTATGTGAATTACCTGCGGCGCAAGATCGATCTTGCCGGCGAGCAAAAGCTGATTAACACCGTGCGCGGCCAGGGCTATCGCCTGGGCCGTCCGGCGCCGCTGGCTGCGGGTTCCTCCGATACGGGAAGCGCCAGCCGCGAGGTCACGCACTATGGACACAACCACGGCCAGATGATACCCACGTCGGATGCCATGGTGATCCAGCAGACTCCGCTGCGCGCCATCATCAATTCGGTGGCCCACGACCTGGCGCAGCCTCTGACCAGCGTTCGCTGCTTTCTGGAAGTGGTGGCGCTGCGCAATGGCACACTTTCCATCCAGAGCCAGGACATCAAGAGCATGGAGCAGCAGGCAGACCGCGCGATTGGCCTGGCGAAAACGATTGCATCCCTGGTGCGCGAGGTGTCCATGCCTACGGCGCCCTGGATTTCACTGGAAGCGCTTCTCGATGATGTGTTGAACGATTTCGAAGTGTTGGTGAATTCCAGCCTGATTACGGTGGAACGGCAATGGGACCCCGCCATTCAAGTGACCAGTACGCCGCTGCTCCGTCAGCTTCTGGTGCTGTTCATTGGCAAACTGGTGGCGCGGAATACCCGGGCGCTCACGCTAACTGTTTCCGCGCAAGCCCAGGGAGGCTGCTGCACTCTTCAATTGCGTTGGGCCAGCGAGCAGGGAACGGTTGTGCAGGACGCGCGCGCCATCCTGGATCGCGAGCTGATCTACATCCACGAGATGGTGTTTTCCATTGGCGGCGAACTGTCCCTGGCGGACGGCGTCGCCCAAATATCGCTCAAAATACCGTCAGCGCCGCAGACCAGCGCGGGCAAGCAAGACATAGTGCACTAACGCGCCGGGCGTTGTGTGGCTCAGGAGCGAATCACCGTACCTACATGTTCGCCGGCCAGCGCGCGTGTGAGGTTGCCGGCGACGAGTCCGTTCACGATTTGGATTTCGTGCACGAGTCTCGCCCGGGTCATCAACTCAAGCAGCACCGGCTCAATGGGAAGCGTTGCGAAGTTTTTCTTCATCAACTCGCCAGCGGTTATTTCCGGGATGAACTTGGCTTCGGGATTTGATTTCGGGTCGCCGGTGTAAACGCCGTCCACGTCTTTAATGAGAATCACTTTGCGCACGCCGAAGACTTCGCCCACCAGGTAGGAACCGGCGTCACTGCCATGCGGTGGCAGCTTGCCGACGAGCGGCGGATGCTCCCACAATGCATACGGCGGAATTCCATTAAAGACCGCACCGCGGGCCGCGGCCAGCATGGCAGGAAGAAGCTGCACCACGAACGGCGCTTCCAGATAGACGAAGCCGTGCTTGGCGAGCAGGCAGGAAACCATGTAAGCATTCTGGGCGGAATCCTTGGCGGTGAGAGTGGCCAGCGCGCCAGTGGGCAATCCGAGATCGAGACCCACGGAAAGAATGTGGCGCGAACGAACACCCGAGCCCGCGCCGATGATCATGCGGTGCTTTGGCTGGTTGGCAACAATTTCGTCAAGCAGCGGCAAGAGCGCCGAGGCGCCGCGGTCAATGATGGAGCGTCCACCAATCTGAACGACATTCACATCAGGCAGAATGGCCGTGACTTTGGACTCGGTACGCGCAAGCACGCCTTTGTCGACCAGCGATTCGCGCATGAGAGGTGATTCCACGTGTTGTGCGCCGGATTTACTAGTGCTCATTTCGCGTCTCCCTGGGCATGGCCGTTGCGGTAGATAGTTGTGCCCACCGGCTCGCCGTTGAGGGCTGCGGTCAACTGTCCGGGCTTTAAGCCGTTGATGAATTGAATTTCGTGCATGTTCCGTCCGCGGGCCATTAGTTCCAGTACTGCGCGCTCCACGATCAGGTCGTCGAGATCGAGCGCCAGCAACTCGTCAACACTGATACGCGGTATGTGTTTGGCGGAACGGTCTTTCTTAGGATCGGCGGTGTAGAGTCCGTCTTCGTCTTTCACATAGATCATCTTGCGCGCCCCAAAAACTTCCGCGATCAGAAAGCAGCCAGTATCGGTGCGCTGCGGTGGGATTCGCCCCGTCGCGGGATTCTGTTCCCACAGTTTGTAAGGAGGCATGCCCTGACAAATCACGGCATTCCGCTCCATCAGGTAATGCGGCAACACGCTGAAGCCTTCCGGCTCGATAAACGGAATTCCATGCTTGGCCAGAAGGTAGTGAAGCATCTGCGCGTTCTGCCAGGCGACCGCAGTGCCCAGCACCGTGAGCACGCCGGTAGGCAGCCCGAGGTCGATCGCCAGGCTGTAGATGTGACGCGCCCGCGTGCCGGCGCCGGTGCCCAGGATCATCTTGTGGTGTTTGAGGTTCGACACGATTTCATCCACCAGCGGATAAACTGCGCTACGTCCGCGGTCCATGATGCTCTGGCCGCCGATCTTGATGACGTTGACCCAAGGGAGGATGGCAAAGTCAGGGGTTGACGCCGTAGCCTGCATGAGCGCCGCATCGCTGAGCGATCCGCCGACCAGTTGTTCGCCCAGCGGCGTGAGTACAGCGTTCTTGTCGATCTGTGTCATTGACCTCTCGCTTTAAATTCAGAATTCAAATATTTCCAGTTCAAACGCATGTTCTTCCGAGTAAGGCTTATCCAGAGGGCCGAATGTCGCTTCCGCCCAGACACTCAGCTTCTGTAAAGCTTCTTCCTGGACCGCGGCGGGCAACGCAGCAAAACGCGCTCCCGTCCGGTGGCGGACAAGGAACTCCTGTGGCGTACGCTCAGCTATCCACGAAGCAGCACGCACCTGGCTGCGGTGACCGGCGGAGACCTCCAGCCACGCGAGCGACTCGCGGCGTGCTTTTTGCGGCTCATGCCATGCGACACCCATCTCTCGAAGAATCTCCGACAACCGTCTCTTCAGTTGGGCGTCGACTCCGGCCGGAGGAGTCGTAGTGTGTCCTTCCACCACTACGCCGCCGGGACGCAGTACGCGGCGAACTTCAAGGAGCAAAGCTTTCCAATCCTGGGCGCCACTCAACACTTGCATCAGCATGACCACGTCAAAGGCGCCATCAGCAAAGGGTAACTGCTGTCCATCGGACTGCAACAGGCAAGCAGCCGGGCTGCTCGCCAGAAACTCCCGCAGCATGGCCCATGAGGAATCAAGTCCAACATAAGCATCATTCGCCGCAACGAACGGTTTGCCAATGCGTCCGGTCCCGGCCCCCAGGTCCAGCACTCGCATCTGCTGGTGCACGCCACGGAATATGGCTGTGCGTATGGCTTCCGGAACGCCGGGAGGCAATGCCCGATATTGATCGAAGGAGGGCGCAGTGGCGTCAAAGGTAGAGGTCGTTTCGGTCAAGAGTTGGGGTCCCGGAGAAGCGCCGCGGCTTCCGCGCTGGAGATCACAGTAGCACGGAAGCCGCAGCCTTGTAAGCAGACTGAACGATCAGTGGTGTATGTAACCCGACTCAGCCAGGGGTGCGACTTCAATCAGTTCCATCATCCCTCGGTCTTCGTGGGCCAGAATGTGGCAGTGGATCACATATTGGCCGGTAAAGTCGGCGAAGCGGCTGCGCATTGTGAAGTAGCCGGCAATGGTCACCGTGCAAGTTCCGCTCGTGCAAGCTGTGTAGGGCTGAATGTCAGCCGGACAATTCGCGAGCTCTGTGCAGACCGCAGTTGGCAACTTGTCCTGACGCGCCGTTGGAATCGTAAACGTGTCCCACCAGACGTAAGGTTGCGGAATTTTGTGGCACGGTTTCCAGGTGTCGGGCTTCAGAGGGTCGGCATAGCAGGCCTTGTTGCCCGGGTCGCTGGCTGCCGCGCTGTTCGGTTGAAACACCGCAGTGATCTGGAATGGGTTGATGTGGATATGAAAAGGATGCGCGATGTTGATGGTTTGATTGTACAAAGTCCACTCTTCGACGGTATTCAGCGTCATGGTTTGATCAACGTGATGGCCATCGAACAGCTTGTCATTAATGGTGTGGAGCGGCATCGCTCCCTTGCCCGCACGCGCGGAACTCGGATTGGTGTTGAAGTACAGATTGCGCGTCTTGTAGAAGGGCCCCGTAATGTCGACAAGGAACGGTGGAAGTTTCGGGAAGTCGCCCCTGTGTTGAATGAAATCCATGGGAGGATCGATCGCCCCACCTTCCGCGGCTACCCGGACGGTGAGCAGCGTGATCGGAGTACCGGAAGGAAGGTCGCTCACCGATGTGACCACCTGGAGAGCGTAGTCGCCTTCCTTACTGGGCGCTCGCACCAGCAGGTCGGCTCGGTTCGCAGTCGCCAGGTTGAACTTGTTATTGATTGCTCCAAGTCCCTGGTAGTTGTTGAACTCGAACTGAACGCCATCCTGCGCGATTTGCCGCCACGCGATGCTCAATCCGCCCTGGCCCTTCGTCGTGAAGTGGTCAAACTGGACAAAATCGTGGGCGTCGCCATTCACAATCCGCCACATCTGCACTTGATTGGGCTTCATGTGAATGACCGGATTCAGTCTTCCGTTCACAGAAAGCGGCGGCGGTCCGCCCTTGTTCGTGGGGCTTAGGAGATTCAGCGCTGTTTCCAGCTGCTGAATGACCAGCACGTGTTCCGTCAAGCCCCAGTTTTTGTGCTGAGGAGTTGCCTGATAGAAATGCCGCAGCGTGTCGTCGTATTCGCCTTCGATGATGAAAGCGCCTGTCATTCCGTTCCCGACATTGAGCGCGGTCGAACCGTGTTTGTGCGCGTGGTACCAGTGGGTCCCGGGCGCCTGGTACATCTCGTATTTCTGTCCACCCAGCAACAACGCCGGCAGCGGGAAGCAGTAGGGAGTAGCGCCAATCGAATATTGAGGCCACCGGCCCGCTGCCAGGTTGGCCGCGTTCTGCGGCCACAGCTTCATGGCCAGGGGTAGCGCCCCAGCAACTCCTTTATAAGGGGCCGTATTGTCGTAGTGATTCAGCAGGTCTTTTTGCGTGTTTTGCCAGGTCGGGGGGAGTTGCGTCCATTGTTGCGGCGGGCCGTTCTTCTCGCACGCGCTGAAAATGCTGGCAAACTGCTGCTTTACGAAACCATCTTCGGGTTCGAGCTTTCCGGTATCTCGCAGCGCTGGATGTACAAACAGCAGCACGTTGTCACCAGTTGTACTGGGCGTGGTGTGCGTTCCATGGAAATGGAGGTTCGCGGTGCTTGAGCCGTGCAAGCAGTTGGGATAATTGTCAGTCCGTGGATAAATCTGGCTGGTGCCGCCCTGAGTGCGCGTGGCGGTCGAGATGTCGCAACCGTCAGGACTTCCCTTGCCTTCTTCACCCTGGTCGAGCGTGTTCGGGAAATTCTTGGTATTGACCTGATTCAGAAAAGTCAGTTCAACCAGATCACCGACGCGCGCGCGTAGCGTTGGCCCGGGAATTGGGTCGCCGGTTTCAGGCCACGGCTTGGTCGGGTCGGCCGCGCTGAAGCCTCTGAAGTACCGGAACCGCTGCAAGTTGCAGGGCGTACCCGTAGCGGAGCCCCAAAAACTGCGTTGCTCATCGCTGAGAATAATCGTGCCCTGGAGTTTGTGGGTAGTGTTATCGCTCTTGATTTCCGGGATCGTGATGAGGTCCCGCCCGGGCGTGCAGTTGGGCGTTTGCGCGTACGCGGGAAGCGCTACCAACGCAGCGGCCAGCAGGACAAACATCGCACTCAATTTCATTCTCATAGCATTCCCTTTCGTTACTTGGCTGTTGTGTTTACTGTGTGCCTTGGATCGCTCTTGACCGCTCACTGGATCGGGCCCAACGTCCCCTTTTTCTAGGGTGATGGCGTTATCGTGATGGTGCCCTTCTCATCCTTGTGGAGTGAGCAGACGTAATCGAACGTAGCCGGCGTACTCGGTGAAAAGATCGCGGACGTATCGCCATTTCCCGCAATCTGGTTCGGCATGAAAAAGGTTGTGTTAATGGTTCCGTCGGCGTTGAGCAGGCCCGGCCAGTGTGGCTCGGTGTCGTTGTTGGTCCAGAAGATCTGGTCGCGCGTGAACGCCGCCAAAGGGTTGGGGTCAAACGTGACCCGGGGTGAAGGTCCTGGGACGTTCTTGTTGATGTTGATTTGCCGCTGCAATGGTGTGGCCATCAGTTATTCCTCCTTACCGTTGTCGTGCTGAGAGCAGCAGCGCGGACAGACAAAGTCTGTCCGCGCCGCTTCTTGCCTAGTGGTGCTTTACGACCGTCTTGTTGTCGATCACCTCGATCAACTGCATCATGCCGCGGTCTTCATGCGCGAGGATGTGGCAGTGGTCTACATACTTGCCGGCGAAGTCGGCAAAGTGGGTCCGCATTTTGAAATGTCCCGGAATCACTTTCTGGGTGGTCGGGTCAACTTTGCCCCGTGGAATCGGGAAAGTGTCCCACCAGATCCATGGCTGGGGCAGTTTAAGAGGCTGGCTCATGGTTGTGGGATCAAAGACTTCGATGATCTGGAAGGGGTTCACGTGAATGTGAAATGGATGCAAAACATCCGGGGCATTCTTACCGGCTGTGTAGTTTTCAATCGTCCATTCCTGACGCGTGTCCAGAAGCATGACTTCATCGATCCGGCCTTCCTCAAACGGCCTTCCGTTAATGAGCGGCGGCGAACCCGGCCCTTGCGACATATCCATCTGGTACTTAATGGTGCGGCACTCTGAAATTTCGGTGATGTCGGCCAGAAACGGCGGCAATACCGGGTATTGATCTTTCGTCTTAGGGTACGCCTGGTTATAGGGCGGCGTGCCGGGCGGAGGGTCAACTACATTCACCGTGAGAATGAGGTTGATTCCCGTAGGCGCAGTCGTACTGGAGCCGTATACCAGTGCGCCGGTGCCCGTCTTACCGGGCGCCTGAACCAGGATATCTACGCGATTGCCGGGCGCTAATGTAAATTGAGTCGGCGCGCCGCCGGGCGCGATCTGCGGCATATAGTTTTCCCAAGCCAATTGCACGCCATCCTGGGCCGTCTGGTAGAACGTCGGTGCTAATGGTCCTGCAAATGCGCACTGAAAGAAGGCGTCCTTGCCGGCCTGGACTGTGCCATTGATGATGCGCCACCACTGCACCTCATTGGGCCTCATGGTAATCACCGGCTGAAGCTGGCCGTTCACCAGGGCGCCCGCGTTAGCTGCCGGCGCTCCCTTTGCCGTGCCGTATCCAGAAGCGCCTCCGGTGCGTTCCCGGTTGGACTGCAATTGGAACTGCTGCAGCACCAGCACTTTTTCCTGCACTCCCGGCATGGTCTGGCGCAGCTTGGCATCGTAATCGCCTTCCAGTACCAGCGCCCCGGCCATCCCGTTAAACACCTGAATGGACGTGGAACCGTGCTTGTGGGCGTGGTACCAGTGAGTACCGGGTGATTGGCCCATGGTGTACTGCGGCGGATTATACTTCGGCGGCCTGATGCAATAGGGAAAGCAGCCGGCCCAGAACTGGGGAAATTCGCCGTATTCCACCAGGTGCTGGTTTTGAGCTGCCTGCCTCTGATGGAGAGTCGCATCGTTCTTTTCCGGGTACTCTTTGTCGAGTTGCCCCAGGCGTGTCTGGTTGCGCTGCTGGTAATTCGCGAGCGCCTGCGATACGGACGCTTCCAGGTGCCTCCAGGCCTGCGGGTTGGGATAGTCCTGGCAGGCAATCGCGAACATTTTTTCGCAATCGTCCGGTGTGGAGTTGAGATCCGGGACAATCTCCACCAGCACGTTATCAGAGAAAGCATTCGGACTTACGTGCGTTCCATGGAAGTGCATGTTCGTGGTGTTCGATCCACGGAAGCAATCCGGATACACGTCCGGAGGGTTGGGCAAGGGCTTGACTCCCGGATAAATTTGCGTCCCGGTGGCTGCGTCGGTCACGACGTCGCATTGCTGATTCGGAGTCTCCGGGAAGTCTTTGGGGTTAATGTGGTTGAGGAACGCAATCTGGATGGTATCGCCCACCTTGGCGCGGAAAGTCGGCCCTGGTCCGTAAACGCCGGGCTTGGTCACTCTTTGCGACGGATCAATCTTTGTTCCTTTGTATCCGTCATAAGCCCGCAGCTTGTAGACGCCGCAAGCAGGGGCCGGAGTGCTGAGCGTGGCGTCCAGATAGGAAACCATACGGTCTTCGCCATGTACTCTCAGCACGGACTGCAGCAGGCCCGCCGAGTTGCTGACAATCTCGCCCGGATTCGCGAGTTCGTTCCCCAGGACCGGCGTGCAGGTTGTCGTTTGCATGGCGGCTGCGGCCGCTTTCAGGTCGGGAAACATCCCGGCAATGGCGACTCCCGCCGAGATCATCAAGGCCTGGCTGACGAACCGGCGGCGGCCCGGGTTCGCAGGATTGTCCTGGTATAGCGCTGTCTCTGCCAGCACTACTTCTTCATGCTCTGCCATAACGTATCGCCTCGTTTCGTTGTGGTTACGAGTTCACAGTGATTACGCCCGTCTCCGTGGGATGGGCCGAACAGTAATACGAGTACTTTCCGGCGGTCGAGAAATTCACCTGGGACGACGTTTGCTGCGGTCCCAGCGGGTTGGGCGGCGGTCCCCAGGCGATCGGGCCGTTGGGACCGTTGTAGGTCGGCTGATGGTCTCCTGTGGTGTTGTTGAACCAGAAGACGGAGTCAAAGACATTAACCTGGGTGTTCTGCGGGAAAACCGCCGATGCTCCTCCTGGACCGGGAGCAATCACGATCTTGGTAATTTGTGGCTCAGGCATGTAGTTCCTCTCTTAAGGTATTTATTATTTCTTTGCGGCCCCGTCTCGCGAGGCCGCTCGGTGCATTGCTGCGTGCCAACCAAATCAAAATGCGGAGTATGGCGAACTATATGTTCGTCCCCGCCGGGAGTCAAATGAATTTATACGGATTTGTAACAGTCCCAAAATGGAACTAGACCGTTATGGTCAAAACGTCCAGCGGGGAGAGACTTTGATCTGAAAATATTGGGCTTTTATGCAAGTCTGGCAAGGTGAGCAGCGCCCTATTCCCCCATAATCGCCACCACCACCCGCTTGGAACGCTGTCCGTCAAACTCTGCGTAGAAGACGCGTTGCCATGTGCCCAGGAGCAGCCGTCCGTTCGTCACAGGAACAATGACCTGATGATGCACCAGGATGGCTTTCAAATGGGAATCGCCGTTGTCTTCGCCCGTCTGGTGGTGCAGGTAGGTCTCGCGAAACGGGGCCAGCTTTTCGAGCCACTGGTCAATATCGTGAATCAAGCCGTCTTCGTGGTCGTTCACGAAAACGCCGGCGGTGATGTGCATGGCCGAGACCAGCGCCATGCCGTTGGTCACGCCACTGGTCTGTACGATCTTCTCCACCTGCGGTGTGATGTGGACGTACTCGCGGTGCTGTTTGGTGTTGAAAGTCAAATATTCAGTGTGAAATTTCATTTGCGGCTCCGGAGCGGTACAAAGACTTCGAGCAGCAGTTTACCCCAGCAACGTCCGCTCCACTTCCTGAATCCACTGCACGCGCGCGCGGGACATGAACAAGGCTCCACGGGCCGTGAGGTAGGAAAGAACGTCTCCGCCTTTTTTGGCGGCGCAATCCTGCTCCACGATGCCGGCGAAGCTGCGCAGTTGTGCTTGGGCGCTGCGTAAAAACTTTCGCTGCTGGTCGGGAGAAAGTGCTGCCAGGAACCGGACACGAGTGCGTAGCGGGTCCATCGGGACCCCGCTGGTGCGTTCGGAAGTGCCAGAATCAATGATCCATTGTGACAATTGGCGCTGGCCCTTTTCCGTGGTGCGATAGGCGCTGGCGGCGCGCTTGCCCGTGGGAAAGGGCTGGGCGGTGATCAGCTTTTGTTTCTCCAGCCGGCGAACCAGCGGATAAATGGCCCCGGCGCTGCCGCTCCAGTAAGGGCTGGGCGATTTGCGGAAGAATTGCCGGACGCGGTACGGCGTGCACGGGCCGTCCGTTGCGATCATGCCCAGGGCGGCGCCTTCCAACTCGGTCAGCTTCTGCATTGAATGCGGTCATCCTTTCGCGGATATTCGTATATAGTACTTTTAGTACTATATACAAAGGAATGATTGCCATGAGGAAAATCTGCTATTGCGCGCTGCCGGCGCTGCTGATCTGCCTGGTCTGGGCGGCCACCCAACAGTTCGTCCACGTGCAGATCGGCGCGGACAAGATCGAACTCCATTCGTCCCAAATCGTCCTGCCCATGAAAATTTTCGGGGGAAGGCCCACCATTGACCTGACCATCAACGGAAAGGGGCCGTTCACTTTCATCTTGGATTCCGGCGCCCAGGGCAGTCTCATCAATCCGGACCTGGCGGCGGAATTGAACCTGGAACCGCAGGGCGAAATGCACGTCGGCAGCCCAGCCGATTCCGTGGGAAGCATAGTCAAGCTGTATCAAGCCACCAAGATAACCGCGGGCGAACTCGAGATTACAGGTCTGAGATTATTCGCCATGCCGCTGCCCAGGATTTCCGGCAATGGAGTTCTGCCGCGCGGCGTTTTGTCTCCCGCCATTTTTAAAGGCATTTTGCTGACATTCGATTATCCGCGCGGCCGGGTTGTCCTGGAGAAAGGACAACTCCCAGCGGCTGACGGGGCGCAGGTTTTTGAATACAAAGCTGACCGGCGTTTGCCTACAGTGCCTGTTTTTATGGCCGGTAAGGAGTTCGATCTGTATCTGGATTTGGGAGCACCGGGAACGATCGTCCTGCCGGGAAAAGAGGCGGCCGGCCTGCCGCTCGAAACCGCGCCAACGAAGCTGCCCAGCATGCGACTGGTTACCGGGGAAATACCACTGGTCGGCGCCAAGCTGGACGGAAAAGCCACGCTGGGGCGCTATAGCTTTGACCATCCCATGATTGCGTTTGGCGAGGGGCTGCCTGTCGGCAACATTGGGGCGGCCTTGCTGGGCAGGTTTGCCATCACCCTGGATGTTGTCAATCGTCGCATCCGGATATCGGAGTAGGGCCACCAGGAAATTCCGGGGCAGTCTGCTAACCAAAGTAAATGGCCTGCGTCTATCAGTTGACAATCTAGCGTTGCACGCTATAGCGTGATACGCTATAGTGGTCAGGATCAAAGATCAAAGATCAAGAGAGGCGAGCCATGAAGCCCAATCCGGAAATTGCATCGTATCTTCCCCTTACTCCTGCGCTGTTCCACGTCTTGCTGGCGCTGGCCGACGGCGATAAGCACGGCTACGCAATTTTGAAGGACGTTTCCCTGCGTACGGGCGACTCAGTGCGGCTGAGCACGGGGACGCTCTACGGGATCATCAAACGCCTGCTCACCGAGGGGATGATCGAAGAATCCAAAGGCCGCCCCGCCGATGGTCGCGACGACGAGCGCCGGATCTACTACCGTCTCACTTCGCTGGGCGAGAAAGTGGCCATGGCGGAAGCCGAGCGCCACGAAAAAATTGTGGCCCTGGCGCGCTCCAAGAATGTTCTGCGCAGGGCCAAAGCCTGAAGATTTAGAGACCTGAAGGACAGAAGACAAGAAAAAGAAAGAAGTGTTATGAGCCCAGAAACCCAGTCTCGCATGGACCGCTTTTACCAGATGCTTCTACGCGTGTTGCCGTTCGACTTCCGCTCCGCCTTCGGCAGCGAAATGCAGAGTACTTTTCACGACTAGGTCGCCGATGCTGAAAAAAAACAAGGCAAGGCCGGCGTGTTCAAGTTGTGGGCGGAGACGATTGCCGGAATCCTGCACACGGCCCCGAGCGAGCACTGGCAGATGCTGCGGCAGGACACCGGCTACGCCATCCGCATGATGCGCAAAAACGTGGGCTTCACCGCCGTTGCGGTGATCACGCTGGCGCTGGGCATTGGCGCCAACTCTGCAATCTTCAGCGTGATCAACGGCATTCTTCTTCGCCCGCTGCCGTATACGCATGGCGAACAACTCGTTGTCCTGCGGCAACAAGCGCCCAAAGCGGGTGCGGCCACCATGGGTTTTTCAGTTGCGGAATTCAACGACTACCGCCAGCAGAACCACAGCCTGAGCGGGATGGTGGAGTATCACGCCATGGGCTTCACGCTGCTGGGCAAGTCGGAAGCCGAGCGCGTCCGCACGGGCGTGGTGTCCGCCAACTTCTTTGATTTCTTCGGCGTCAAGCCAGTCCTGGGCCGCACGCTGTTGCCCGCCGACGAGCAACTGGGCGCTCCACCTGTCCTGTTGCTGAGCTACGAGTTTTGGCAGCGCAGCCAGCACAGCGATCCCGACATTGTGGGCAAGACTTTCGAGATGAATGACAAAGTCCACACCGTGGTGGGAGTGTTGCCTCCATTCCCGCAGTATCCGAATGAGAACGACGTCTACATGCCGACTTCGGCATGCCCCTATCGAGGCTTGCCACGAAACATTGCGAATCGCCGCTATCGGCTGCTCCAGGTCTTTGCCCGGCTGGCCCCTGGAGTGACCGCCGAACAGGCGCACGCCGACGCGGCAACGATTGCCGGCCGGTTCCAGAAGGAGTACCCGGAGTCTTACCCCAAGGACAGCGGCTTCACCGCGACCGCCACGCCGCTCCAGGAAGAACTGGTCCGCGACGCCCGGCCCCTGCTCATCGTGTTACTGGCCGCGGCCGGTTTCGTTCTGCTGATTGCCTGCGCCAACGTCGCGAACTTTACTCTGGCGCGCGTCTCGCAGCGCGAACAAGAACTGTTGCTCCGCTCGGCGCTCGGCGCGGGCCGGGGACGTCTCCTGCGCCAACTGGTAACGGAGAGCACGATTCTCGGTCTGATTGCAGCCGGACTAGGACTGTTCCTGGCTTCGGGAAGTCTGAAGTTGCTGGTGGAGTTTGCTACGCGGCTCACTCCCCGCGCGCGTGAAATTACTATTGACGGCCGGGTGCTGCTCTTTACTTTGTTGGCCGCATTGCTCACCAGCATCGTCTCGGGATCCGTGCTGGGTTTTTCCTCCCGGCAGCAATTGGCCACGGGCCTGCGGGAAGGGACGCGGCAATCCAACCAGGGACGAGGCCGTAAGCGGACTCGCAATGTGTTGATTGTGGCCCAGGTGGCGTTTTCTTTTGTGCTGCTGATCGGCGCCGGGCTCATGCTCAAGAGTTTTGTCCGGCTGCAAAGTGTTGATCCCGGGTTTGTTGCGCAACGCGTCCTCACGATGGCGCTGGACCTGAACTGGTCGAACCATTTCAACGATCAGAAACTGCGAGACGAACAGTCAAGAGAAATCACTCGCAAGCTGCTGGAAAAAATCCAGGTATTGCCCGGAGTGCAATCTGCTGCCGTGGCTTCCAGTTTCCCGCTGGATCCTGACCTCATCGCTGCAGGGCCCGGCAGCTCAGGTTTTCAGATTGAAGGCCGGCCGCTACGGGCTGGTGAAACACCGCCTCGCAGCGCCACGCGGCTCGCGACTGTCGACTATTTCCAAACGCTCGGCATACCTCTGATCAAGGGCCGTACGTTCGCTCCCACAGACAATGACAAGGCCCCGCTAGTGTCGGTAGTCAATCAGTCGCTGGCACGGCATCGCTGGCCGGGAGAGGATCCCATCGGCAAGAGGATTTCGTTTGATGAAGGCAAGCAATGGGTCACCATCATCGGCATCGTGGGCGATACCAAAGAACTCGGTCTGAACCACGAGACACAAGACGAAATCTACGGCCCGATGGAGCAGTTTCCCAACGTAGGCAGCCTGCTGGTCCGCACGATCGCCGATCCCATGCTGCTGGCAAACCAGGTCCGGCGCGCCGTCCACGATGTTGACCCAGATACAGCGATTGCCAATTTTCAAACCCTGGAAGAGGCGCGCAGCGAAACTCTGGCCTCCCCGCGCATCATGACCAGCCTTCTCGCTTTGTTTGCGGCGTTGGCGCTGTTGATCGCGGCCACAGGCATCGGCGGGATTCTGGCGCTCTCTGTCACCCAGCGCATGCACGAGATCGGCGTGCGGTTGGCCCTGGGAGCGCAGCCCGGCGACGTTCGCACTATGGTCATCCGGCAGGGAATGGTGCTGGTGGTAGTGGGGCTGGCTTGCGGCTTGATCGCAGCTCTGTACATGACAGGCCCGTTGCGGACGCTGCTGTTCGAAGTTACGCCGACGGACCCGGCCACGTTCGCGCTCGTTGCGTTCGTCCTCGCGGCGACGGCGCTTGCCGCGTGCTACATACCGGCGCGCCGCGCCACCAGAATTGATCCGCTGATCGCATTAAGGCACGAATAAATCTTCAAGATGAAAGAGGAGCACTCTTATGGTCATTCGCAAATCATACTTTTCTCTGCTGGCGATTTTGCTTGCGGTATTTCTGCCGGCGTCTGCCGCAAACGCACAAGCGGCGCATCCGGAAATGCTCGTGACCACCGAGTGGCTGGCTGCGCACCTCAACGATCCGAAGGTGGTCGTCTTGCACGTTGCCAGCAAGCAATCGGACTACGATGCCGGCCACATTCCCGGCGCCCGCTTTCTCGATACCAACGACTTCATTGACCGGGAAAGTCCTCTCAGCACCGAACTGCCGTCGCCCGAGCACTTGAAAGCTGTGTTCGAGAAACTCGGCGTGGGTGACAACACCCGCATCATTATCTATACGACCGCATGGTATCCCGCGGCGGGCCGCGCTTACTTTACGCTCGACTACATCGGCCACGGCAATCACACCGCTCTCCTCGACGGCAGCATTCAGCGCTGGCGGTCAGAGAACCGGGCCATCGCGAAAGACCCCGTCGCTGCGGTAAAAGGAAGTCTGACACTGCACGTCCATCCGGAAGTGCGTGCCATGCTCGAAAACGTGAAGAAAGTTTCCCAGTCCAGCACCAGCGCCGGCGTCGTTCTGGTTGATTCCCGTCCGGAGAGCCGCTACAAAGACGGCCACATCGCCGGGTCCGCCCACCTCTTTTGGGAAGACACGACTGTCAATGGAACAAAAGACCCCACGCTGCTTCCGCCCGCCAAACTCCGGGAGATTCTCGCGTCTCGCGGCATCAAGCCCGACCAGCAGCTCATCACCTACTGCGAAGTCGGGTTGCAGGCTTCGCACACGTACTTCATCGCCAAATACCTGGGATACAACGCTGCCATGTTCGATGGGTCCATTCATCAATGGAGCCACGTGGAAATGCTGACAGTCGTTCCCGGTACGTCGCCACGCTGTCCCGGAGGCGGAACCGCCTGCGAGATCCACGAAAAAATGCAGTAGCTATTGATCACACTCTATCGACGAGGGGCCAGAACATGCGCATATCTGTATCCATATCCATTTTCAATTCATTGGCGGCGTTGTTGTTGGGAGCAATCTTCGTTCCGATCGCGTTGGGTCAGACAGAGCAGCCCGGCGTCAGATCTGAAATGCTGGTTTCGACAGACTGGCTGACCGCTCATCTGCATGATGCCGATGTGGTGGTCATCTCCGTAAGTTCGGGAGCCGACTTCTACACCAGCGGACATATTCCCGGAGCAAGACACATTGCCTTGGGCGAAATTGCTGTCACAAGAAATGGCGTTCCCAACGAGTTGCCGTCCGCAGACCAACTGAAGCAGGTTTTCGAAGCCGCGGGCATCACCAATAGTTCGCGCGTAGTGCTCTATGGCGAACGTTACGGCCTGTTCGCGTCGCGGGCCTATTTCACTCTCGATTATCTCGGACTGGCTGACCACGTCGCGTTACTCGACGGCGGCATCGACAAGTGGAAAGCCGAACATCGCGAACTGTCGAATGAAACTCCCAAGGTTGCGCCGGGTCATCTCAAGATTTCTCTAAACAAATCCATTCTGATTGAGACAGCAGCGATGCGCGATCTCACGCAACGCAAGTCCGGCAAGGTGGCCATCGTCGACGCGCGACCGGCGGATGAATTCTCAGGCGGCAAGCTCTCCGAAGAAGTGCCCAAAGCCGGACACATCCTCGGCGCGATCGGCCTCTACTGGATGAAGAACCTTGTGAGCAAGGAAAATCCGGTACTGCGTCCCGAAGCCGAATTGCGCAGCCTGTACGCGGACCTGGCGCCCCCAGGCGGCGAGATGGTCACCTATTGCCGCTCGGGCATGCAGTCAGCGTTCGACTACTTTGTGGCCAAGTATCTGGGATACGAGGTCAGCATGTACGATGCGTCGTTTTATGAATGGAGCCGGCAGGACTTGCCGGTAGAAACATCAGACGCGCGCAAGTAGAGGCGCGGTTACTTCTGAAGTCCGGATCATCGCTGGATGCCGCAGTGCGACTGGTTGTATCAGGGCATCGGCTTTCAGCCGTGCCGTTAGAGACCATCGGGCTTTAGCCCCTGCACGCTCTCCTGGGCCACGCGCCCGGCGCGATGACAGGTTTGGCCCGCTGTTAGCGGCAGAACCTCTGCAAATCGGGCGTCGGCGGCGCTGGAGTGTCGCTTGCGCTGGGGCCAATCTGGAAGCGCGCATGTGATTCGCGCAAGCCCAGACACCATCGGTGCTGAGTTTGCTCTTCATCTCCGTCCAGGAATTGAATGAGGAAAGCGGCGAACTCTTCGGTAGCACACCGCAGGCTCTTGCCTGGGAAGAACGGGCGAAGAACCGGGTCCTCGCCAACGCGCGCGTAAAACGCCGCGGACAACCTCCTGCAGCCCTCTTCACCACCAAGTGTTTGCAGCAATGCACTACGAACGCGCATGGAAGCGATTGTACCCTCCGGCGTTACTCGCCGGAAGCGCGGCAGCGATCCCTCAGGGGTTCCGAGCGGATGGTCGGCAACTCTTCCCGAACCTCTTCCTCAAAGGCAGGTGGACTGCCTGTCCTTTCTCCACGCTCTCGTGCGCATCACCCACGCGATGGCGGGCTAATCAAGAAGGGCGGGAAGGTCCGAGAGCCGCTCGGCGGTGCCCGTCAAGGTCCAGCCCTCCTTCGTCCCCAGCTTTACAACTCCGATGTACCCATAGAGTTGCGGGCGACCAACGATCCCCCTGCGGTGGGTTCCGACCTGCACGAGGATAACCCCACCCTTACCATTACGGCTAAAACTAACCTGCGCGCAAAGGAGATAATCACCGTTCGGAGAAACTCCCTGGAGATTACAGCCTTTGTTCATTGACCAATATCCGATGTGAGCGCGTGGCGGTCCGGACTGGAGCCAGTCGTCAAGGTGCTGAGAGGGCAGGGAGGGGTCGAGCGTCTTCACGTCAATGGACTTCGCGTACGCGATTACCTGCTTTTCCGTGTAGGGAAGTTGCGCGGGGGACGATGAAGCGACTAGAAGCGACAGCATCGCCAGGAAATAGGTTTTCATTCCTCCACCTCTGCAGATGCGGTTATAAATTCGGCCGCAAATTCTTAAGACACCGCAACCAGGCGAACGGTTCCCGGCTGATCTTCCCCTTGATTTTTCAACGCTTCGCGGGATCGCGAATGCCCCATCCTTTGCTTTGGCTGATTGCTAACTGCTGATTGCTTCGTTTCAGGCTTAAGAGACGCACTGCAAGAAACTTGCGGTCGATCTCGGCTACCCTTGCCTATACATTTTATTTACAAATTTCGCAGGTGGGTTTGACAAAGTCTTTCGCAAGCTAACGCTATGCTTGACCGATGAAATACCAAATCCTTATTGCAATGGGACGCAACGTCCGGGCCGCGGTAATACTGTGTGCTTTTCTGTCCGGCGCTCTGCCACGCAGCGGACACTCGTGGGCGATCGCTCCTGCTTTAGCAGCGGCTCCTTCGATTGATGTTTCAAAGCTGCAGGACAAAGGTTTGTGGAGGCGGGTGAATGCAACGCCCTATCACCAATCGGGAGTTGTCGACTCGCTTTGCAGATCTCCACTTCCCGGAGAGGTGGGCCCTCATGCCAACGCTAATATTGTTGTGTATGTGAATCCCGTGGGCCGCGAGGCGATGTTTTCGAACTCGCCGCACTTCCCCCAGGGATCGATCATCGTGAAAGAAAAAGTCGATGCGAACTCACACGTTTCCCCACCGCCTGTATTGCTTTACACCGTCATGACCAAGCGCGCCGCAGGCTACAATCCGCAGGCGGGGGACTGGGAGTTTTCGGTGATTTCTGGCGATGGTAAACGGCTCGACGCCACCGGCAAGCTGGAGAATTGTCAGACATGCCATATTCCACAGGCCAAGGACGATTTTGTCTTCCGGACATATCTTGCAGCTCAAACAAAATAGGCTCCCAGTAATATCTAGCGATCCAGCTTAGCCAGTCTTACGTGAGAGGAGTGTCAGGGTTTTGCCTGTCCTGAGGTAACGCCGAAGGAAGCTTGAGCAGGACGGAGCGAATGCGACGGCCTGCGGAGTCGTGCCGTAACGCGCAAGCAAATCTCTTTCCGCACTGCCGTAGGCCCGCGCGCAACGCAGTGGAGCGCCTTAACAAATGCTCTTCACCGGTAGTCTGAAAAATGCCAATCTTCGAACAGTCCGGCGAGAAAGCAATAAGGAAAGAATCGCTTTTATAAGGTCGCTCCGCTGGCGCTGCGCTCCGGGCCTGCGGCAGCAAAGTGGGATTCCATTTCGCGCTCTACGGCACGAGTGCCTGGGCTGTCGCGGTTTCAATGAGTGAAATCGCGATTTTTCGCCAACTGACGCACAGTCCGGGTCGCCGACAAACGTTCGTGATTCGTGTATCGTGGGCAGCAGAGTCCAGCTCAGGATAGGCTGTCGAAAAAGAGATAGACCGAAGCAATGCGACCGTTCCGGGCGACGATAAAATCGGTTCCCGCGTAAGCGGGTGGTTTGCCGGGAGTGCCCGATGCCCATCGCACCCGTCCGGCATCACCTGATTCCTCGGGAGGGGAGAGGGGCTGATATTCGAAATCTGGATGTGTCGCTTTGATCACACCAGCAATACGATCAATCTCGTCACGGCCACGAAATATACCGCCTTTGGGGTCATAGAATACTGCATCTTCGTAAAAGGTCTCGTCGATCGCAGCGCGACGACGCACGCCGTCATTTTCGCCAAATACGTCGCTCAGATTACGCAGCAGCAAGGTCGATATGCTGTAGGACATGACTTATCTAGATGCCCGCATCGAAGGAAAGTTGCAGCAAGACGCGGTGTGCTGATTGTTCAAATCATTGACTGTCGCAATCAGACAACTGGGGGACAAATGGAACGTTCCTAAGGGTCCTGGGAAACACTCAACGGCAATCAAGCGAGCCAGACGAGCCACGGCGGGCAAATATCAGAAAACGTCCCGGAGCCTGTCGGAGAGAAAAGTTTTTGAACGAAGAATCAATCACTTACAGAGATGACGGATCGCGTAACTTGTTGATTCTTCGTTCGGGAAATTCTATCTCCGACAGGCTCCCCGTCTGTCCCCGCTTTGCCTAGAACCGCCCTTAAATCGGAAGTATCTTTCGACTGACTGTTGGGCTAAGGGGTGTGTATAGAATAATACATCGGCTGAGAGGCAATTGTGCGAGAGTTCTTGGAATGAGGTAGCCCCGGGTGTGGCGGGAAGTCGGATGACAAAATACAAATCAATCAGCCGACCGAGGAGAATGCGTTTCCAAACCCTCTTCTAATCGGATTCCTCGTAGGGGAAGGACTTTGAAACGTTTAGGCCATTTTTGGCACTATCCTCTTATAGTGGGTCTCATGTCGGGAAGAGAAAATGTGACATTGCTTTGGAAGGCGCACAAACAATTGTCTTGACATTTGGAGACGAAGGTGGAGCCGGTTTCCGGGGGAACCAGCACCGGCTCTGGAAATTGCTTTTTGTTTGCTTGCGCGATCAGCACGGAAGTGGCACAATTTCAGCCCGTCGGATGGAGGGCTTGCCGGGGCGTTGGCTCGGAGCCCAGAATATCGAGCCCGGAATCATAATTAATATAGCGATTTATATATATTGATGTATATTATCGCTTATGCCGATTGATCTCAGCGATATTAGGCCTGATACGATTTATTCCGTTTCAGAGGCGGCGCGAGTATTGGGCCAAACTGCCCAGACCATTCGCATACACCTCAATGATGGCGATTTGAAGGGTAGCCAAGGAAAAAACGGCAGGTGGAAAATACCGGGCCGTGAGATTATCCGATATGTGAACTCTAAGTGACGAAAGTTAACATTTTCTTACGAAAAATGACGAAAAGATTTCAACTCTTGGTCGCATAAAGTGTTAAAGCTAATCGTTCTGAGATCGTTAGCAGTGACAAGCATCCTACACAGGCTTAGTGTTTCTGGCACGATGCTTGCTGGCGGTTGTCTTGGGCAGTTAGGTGCGATTTGTCGACCGGTTCGGTCGTTTGTTTACAGGACTCGATTGGGCCGCTCCAAGAGTTCAGGGTGGTTACTTTCGGAACATGGCCACGCTTGTAACTATTTGACAGCATTGGCTTTACGGTCTAACGTGGAAATAGGCATCCTTGCGAGGGTGTTCTAAATCCAATTTAAGAGGAAGCGCAAAAGAGGTTTTCATGCTTGGGAAGACTTTTCATATTTAGAAATAATATCCCTAGAAAATTTTACTCGCGGTACAAGGAGGAAACAATGAGCGGAGTTGCAAAAAACGGAACAACGGCGTCCACCAACGGGACATCCACTACCGATCAGCAGCAAGCAGAGCGGGTCGAAGAAAATATGAAACAACTAGCCAGACAGAATATCGAGTGGTATTCCCAAGTGGCAGAACGCAATCGTGCTATTCAGCAACGACGCGAGGAAGATCAACAGGATCGATAGGGCATCAGTTCTGTGCTCAAAAGGGGCCTCTTGAGGAGGCCCCTTTTAGCTGACATAATCGTCGTATCCTGAAAAGCCTTCATCCGTGTACAATTTCTGATCCACAAAATCTGGTTCCTTGATTTTAAGCTCGCGCAAAACCATCTCCGCGGAGCGAAGGGCTCCCTCCACCCACCCCTGTTCGCGCGAGTACGCCTCACCGCAGATGAAAAGATTGTCCTTCGGAAACGGTCGCTTCATCTTTCCTCTGAGAACCCAAGGTTTTTCGTGCACATTCCAGGTATGCCAACCGCCGTAGTAAGGGGGGCCATCCCAGGTGACCAAAAAGCCCATATAAGGATCCGGCACCGTTTGGTCGGAAAATAGCTTTTTCATCAGCCTTGTCGCTTTTCTAATGACGTTCTCACCGACACCAAAAGCTTCAAGGAATAGACGCAGCTCTGGTGTCATCTCCTCGGGCGGACCTTGGTAGTACGGCGCCCAATTCTTGCCTCGAGGGTAAAGAGGCCTCCAAAAGTCGACATAATGTGAGTCACTGTAGCTTGCCATTATCAGGCTCGGGGTTTTTACATCTTTAGGCAGGCTTCGATCAGGGCCAAGAAAATAAACTTGACGCAGCGGTGAGTCTGTTGTCAGTTTACCCTTTGAGGTCCCGAAAAGGCCCTCTGAAGTCCACCACGCGTCTTCATATCCCAAAAATAGCTTGGCCATTGGATGGCACGTTACCGCTTCCAGATTTCCAATTGTGTCGCCATCGGGCCCTGCAAATGCTTCAGAGTCATCTGAAAAACCTCTAAATCGGATGTTTTGAAGCGCGTGCTTCGGCATTGCGAGCACCACTCGCATAGCAAATGCGGTTACATATTCGCCCAGAAAATCGTTCCAAAAAATTAGCTTTAGCGCGGAGGAGGAGGAGCTCTTTTCGACAGACTGAAGAATATATTGCCACCTAACGCAGTTCTGACGCTTAGCAAGGAACTGGGCTGCAAGCTTCATAGGGATCGCTTGCATGCCACTAATCACCGTGTGATATTCAACTAGATCAAAGTCCTTGAGAAACCAGGGGATCGCCTCAGCGGCATTCCAGTTGGCGACAACAGATTCATATCCCAACCCGTCGTGAGCAAACAGGAAAGACTCGATCTCTAAGTAATGCTGGAGAACATTCCAGAATCCAAGATCCCAAAGGGAAGAGCCCTTAAGTACAGCATAGCGACCAATGCAATCCCATTCCCATGGTTTAAATTCAGCATAAGTAAGATCACGGTTCGCAGCCTTCCACTCTTGCCATTTCTTCTCTACTGCACGACACTGTTCGGGCGTTCCCGCGGGCCAAACGAAGCAGAAATCCTTGTCTCTCAATGCTTCACGTAGGGCAAATCTGATTAGTTCACCTGGCTGTTTGCCTGACTCCTCTCCATTAAAAGTATATGGCGGAGCCTGAGCGCCTTCGTTTGGGAATGGATCTTTCTCCGGAACAGCGAAATATTTTCCCCGGAGTCGCATTGCCCTTTGCTTGTAGTCAAACCGCTCTGTCGGCAATCCCAACGCCGACACAAGGGCACTGACAAGAATGTGCGGAGCCGCATATCGCATACCGCCTAACTCCGCTGTTTTATCTTTAATGAGCGGCATTGATGCACTGCACAATCGACCTCCAATGCGGCGAGTTCCTTCATACAGCTGAATAGTCAGTTTGTTGTCAGGATCTGAACATGCGAGTCGCCAGGCAACATAACTGCCGGCCACACCGCCGCCTACAATTGCAAAGTCAACAGGTTTGTGCACGATTCTCAATCCTCCAAGAGAGTGAACAAGCGGCTCCTCACTGCGTTGTGTCAGGTGCGCCATGTCAAAATTGGCCCGTGGGAGTATCTAAAAGCTGATAAAATGTCGTCGTTGACTTCTATCGGTTCAATCGTTTCTGTGCAAAGTTAATAATATTCTAGCACTAACCGCAACAAAATGGATGGGATGAAATGTCATACGAAGCAAAGCTACAAGAGATGGGTTATATAATCGAACCAGCCCCGCTTCACTTGGGAAAACTATTGCAGGCCGTCAAGACGGGAAACCTTGTCTATACGTCCGGCCAAGTGCCAATCTGGGGTGACAGATCAGTGAAAGGCAAGGTTGGGAAGGACCTTACATTGGAGCAAGCCTATGAGGCTGCCAAGTGGTCCGCCTTGAATGCTCTGAGAGCGATAAAAGCCGTTACTGGATCATTAGATGAAATCGTTCGTTTCGTGAAAGTGCTTGGAATGGTAAATGTGAGCGAAGGATTTAATGATACGTCCGCAGTGATTAATGGGTGCAGTGATTTTTTGTGCGAAGTATTCGGCGACGCGGGCAAGCATGCTCGGAGTGCAGTTGGCATGTCCCTTCCCTTGAACTATGCCGTTGAGATTGAAGTCATCGCGGAAGTGAGATAATAATGCCCAAGGCTTGGCGGTTGGCCCAGCTTTCGATTTTGGAAATTGGTTTTGATTTGTCGAAGCTTACGACGCCCTCTTAGAGACCTAACAAACGCTTCGAGCGGTACGAAGGAGGAGCAGCGTCGTACTTCGGCCAGGTTGACCTTCATCGCTATGGCTGGGTTGTGAATGGTTGTTGGTCCTTTGATCCTGGAATTCGTCGACGTGTAACAGTATCATCACTTTTGCGCCTATGTCGCAGGAACAGCGAGTAGTTCATCTAATTCTCCGCAGCGGTGTGAAACGGCAGGCCATTGCGACGGGCAACAATGCTGCATGGCATTGCGAATGCGGTCGAACGCTTCCGCTGATTGGCCGCAGTGGCAATAAGTCCGGTGTGTCTGAAGGATTTAGGGTCGATTGCCCCGACTGTTCACGCCGCTATTCGCTGTGCCTGATGACAAGGACCATGGCAGAATTCTTGAGGTAAGGGAGATAGACGAGCGCTAGAGCGATGAGTAGACCACCCCCTCTCTTAGTCAAATTCTGCCTGCGAAGCAATGGCCCGGCGCAGCACTCGAGTGCAATGTAAAATCAACCAGGAAGTCCATGAAGATCGTTCTTGACACGACTGTTTTCGGTCACGGGTTTACCTCTCGCTCAGTTGACGTCCGCCTCTTAAAAAACTTTCTCGATCGAACCGGAGCAGAGCTCTGTGTTCCAGCCGTTGTGCTTGAGGAAGCGGTTAACCTCGTCCGAAAGAGCGTCTTGGAAGCAAACCATAAGCTTGACGCGACACTGCGTCTTACAGGAGACGACAAAGCGTACCGAAAGTTCGATGTTGAGAGTGGACTGACGGCGTACCGCGAGTCTCTCGATGTGTTGCTGAAATTCCTCAATGCACGAACTCTGCCATACCCGAGCGTTCTCCACGAAGCCTTGGTCCTCAGGGCTCTCGCTCCAAACAAGCCATTTGTATCGGGCGGGCGCGGTTACCGCGACGCGTTGATCTGGTTTTCGGTGCTTGAACTAGGGCAGAGATGTGATCAGGAAATCGGTTTTATCAGCGGCAATTCAGAGGATTGGTGTCGGAGCAAGAAGGATCTTCGCCTGCATGATGATTTCCTTGACGATCTCAAGAACGCTAAACTGGATACGTCACGCGTTCGATTCTTCCCTTCGCTGGACGAGTTCATCCAGCAAGTTGCCGTCACGGCTATGCCGATCTCTGTCCAATCGGCGGAAATCGCGACTCAGCCTCCCGACTACCTGCAATTGCTGATCGATGGGCAGGAGTTGATAGAAACGTTGCTGGAGAATGAGCTGCCGGATTTTCTTCGAACTCTGAGCGGCGCAGATGGTCGGGTCGAAGAACTAGAAGTGCTTGGGATCAATGCGCCTACTGAAGTTCAACCTTCTCCGATTCGGGAGGTGGATGCGCAGAGGCGGCTCCTTCAATTCTCCGCGAAGTATACAGTCGCTGTACAGTTCCTGATTAGAAGATCGGATCTTCCAGTCTGGTCTCAGCGCCTAACGCTGCACATGACTCAAGACTGGGACGAGACCCGACAACGTGTCCAAGCCACCAGGACAATCAGAGTGTTTTTCAACATGATAGAGCACGGCGAGGAACCAGAATCGTTTTCTATATTGCAAATATCCCCAGCATACAAAGTGGTGTATGAAGGCATTGAACCCGTAGCCGTAAAGCTTAATCAGTCGATAATACACGCCCCGGAACATGGCAATTTTGGCAAGGTGAAATGCGAGTTCTGTAATGATGAGTTCGGAGTCGGACATCATTGGCTCTACACAGGCAACACGGAAGACGAGTCCGTGGCTAAGCTGAAAGGAATTTTGGCGGCAGACCACAAGGCCGGACGGCGTCACCAGAATCTGTATGAGATCGTGGTCTAATTCTTGTGAAGGTCAGCGAGATCGGCGTAATCCCCCGTGAGCCCTACGGGCAGGCGGACCGGCGGTGCAGGTTGGCAACAGGCGGCAAGAAACCCAGAATCCGCGAATGGAGCGTCGATTATCCGACCGGCTGAGCGATGCCGGTTCTATCTGGCCGATTCAAGGGAAGTCGTGGCTGGAGGGAAGCTTGCGGCGGATTCGAGAAGTTCAACGTGCCGTCGTCAACTGACGTCCACTTCAGGCTGATGGTGTCGCGGAAGTTGGAGGGCAGCTTCTAGCCGCTAGCTGTTAGCCGGAAAAGGTCCAAGGGCCGGGCCGCTTAGAAACGCCGAATCATCGGGCCGCAGGAACCGCACAGTTTTTCCCAAAGAGTGGATTCTCGCTGATGCCGATCTTTTGCCAGACTCATCGCAAAGAGTGACTACTTGCTGCCGGGAAATTCACTCGAGCCCACGCCGCGAACCTGGTCGGTTGCGCGCCTGCTATTTTGTTCGCGAGTGCAATTCGGTCGGACGAATCCGAACCTAAGTACGTATGAGCCTGGAAGTAGCTGAGCATGTCTGCTATCTCGGCGGCCCCAGGAAAGAGCGTAGCGAAAACTTCCCTGGGGACTTGCTGGAATGAAAATTTATGTCCCAGTCGATTTAGCGTGCCGACGATTTCGTTGAAGCTCATGAAATCACCGACGAGTGGCAGATACTCGCCATTGCCTGCCTCATCCGCGTGGGCGAATGCTCCGGCCACGATGTTGCCAAGTTCGGCAATGTCGCCCATATGGATGCAACGCACATCGGGATCAAGAGGAAGAGCCCAGGCCAACGACCCGTCTGCCTGCTTGTGCGGAGCAAGAACGCCCACAAGGTTCTGGTAATAGAAAGGCGCGACGACGAACGTATGATTCGCAAACCCGGCTTCCCGGACTATCCGATCGACCTTGGCCTTGCCGGTAAAGTGGGGAACGTGGAACTTGCCGCCGCTGATCGCTTCCACATTGGGCAGCGTTGACCAGACAAAGTGTTTGACACCGGCATCCTCGGCAGCGCGTACCGCCGCGGTTGCCTGCTTGAGTTCGTCGGTACCTTTTTCCCCAAAATTGGTGACTAGAAAAACGCCGTGGGCTCCTGCAAATGCAGCTTTAAGGGTTTCCGGGCGGTCTAAATCTGCCGCGACGACCTCCTCGGCGAGTTCGCGACGCTGGCCTGGATTGCGAGTTAGTGCGCGTACCTTGAATTGGCCACGGGCTTGCAGTGCACGTACTACAGCGCCTCCCTGCTGGCCCGTTGCGCCAATTACGGCAATGAGTTTTTCATTGTTGGATAACATGTCTATTCCTTTCCTGGTGATGTTTGAGCTCATAATCTCTCTCTTTCTTTCAAATCGTCAGGCACGTGGCTGCAAGCGCGACTGGAACAACCCGGCAAAGGCCGATCGCACATCGACGAAGGTCAAGATCCACAGTACTGCCACGAAAAGGGCAAGCGGGAGCCCAGTCGGGGCCATCAAAGCGTGAAAGCAAAGAATGTTGACAATCACCGGCGCAAGGACGGCCAGCGCCAGGGGCACGTAGCGGTTAGCCAACAGAAGCACGGCCGCGATCACCTGAAGCCCGAAGACCAGCGTCAGGTAATGTGAGACGAACAGGGCACCCATGAACTGTCCCGCGACACCACCCGGAGGTGGTAGCGGAATGAAGTGCAGAAATCCGTTCAGGCCGAAAACAAGGAAGATCACACCCGCCAGGTAGCGGGCGATTGCAGACACGGTTCTCATAAAAAGTTCTCCTTTGGGTTGACGGCCACTAAGCATGGCGTCAAGTATATTGATGTCAATACATTTGATGGCGTATACTTCAGGAAGATTCAGATTTCTTATGGCCCAAAGCATTCAGGGATCGGACCACGTCTGGCTCGTAATGATGAAGGCCATGCGAGCACTGACGCGCTACGCAGCAGCCGGTATTGCAGATACCGGGCTCGGCGACTCGGATTTCGGCGTGCTTGAAGT